>JANQPS010000486.1 GCA_028285365.1 Thermoanaerobaculia bacterium
CACCGCTCGGGTCGAAGGCGAACACCACCCAAATGCCGTCCGGGCTGATCTCGAACGTGTGAAACTGGCCAATCGCGGTCTGACTCGCAGCGAGCGTCCGCCATCCTGGCGAGCAGGCCCAAGACCAGGACGGCGCAAGCGTCCAGGCAGCTAGCCACAGGAAAACGGACGCAGCAAGACCGACGGTTCGAGGTCGGACCCACCGTGGCCGACCCGAGAAGGTCCTGTTATTCATGGTCGACTCCTCCGAAGACGTTGCGTACGCCGTCCATCCGGCGACCCGCTACCAAGAACCGCGCCAATCAGGAGCAGAGTCCGCAAGCCAAGTGCGCTGGCGACCGAGCCTCCGCCTCTCGTCACGCGGCGTATGATCGGCGGCGCACGAGCGCAACGTCTCGCACGAACACCATGGATCAGCTCAGCAGCCTCGCAAGCAACCTGCTCTCGCCAATCGTCCTTGCCTTTGTGCTGGGCGTCGTGGCTGCGCTCGTCAAGAGCGATCTGAAGCTGCCGTCGGCCCTCTACAACTCGCTCTCGATCTACCTTCTGCTGGCGATCGGGCTCAAAGGCGGCGTGGAGCTCAACCGAACGCCTCTAGACGAAGTGGTCGGACCGGCACTGCTGACGCTCGGACTCGGCGTCGTGACGCCGGTCTTCGCCTACAACGTGCTTCGGCGACTCGGCCGCTTCAGTCGCGCCAACTCGGCCGCCATCGCCGCGCACTACGGCTCGGTATCAGCCGTGACCTTCATCGTGGCGACCTCTTTTGCCTCTGCCATGGGTGAGCAATCCGAGGGATTCCTTCCAGCTCTCGTCGCGCTGCTCGAGGTCCCAGCCATCGTGATCGCTCTGTTGATCGCTTTTGTCCGACAAGAGCGGGCCGGATCGTGGAAAGACGCCCTGCACGAGGTCCTGACCGGGCGCAGCGTGATCCTGCTCATCGGGGGCCTGCTGATCGGCCTTGCAGTCGGACCGTCAGGCTTCGAATCGGTCGAGCCGTTCTTCCAGACCGGTTTCCAGGGGGCGCTGACCCTGTTCCTGCTCGAAATGGGCATCGTTGCCGCAAGCCGCCTCAAGGACTTGCGCGAGGTGGGCCTGTTCTTGATCGGCTTCGGCGTCATCGTCCCGATCATCCATGGCCTACTCGCCGTCTGGCTCGGCGGTCTCGTGGGTCTGTCTCCAGCGGGCAGCGCCATCCTCGGTGCCATGGCCTCGAGTGCGTCTTACATCGCGGCTCCGGCCGCCGTCCGTATTGCGCTCCCGGAAGCGAACCCGACCTTCTACCTGACCGCGTCCCTCGGGATCACCTTCCCGTTCAACGTGACCCTGGGTATCCCCCTCTACTTTGCGGCTGCTGGCTGGCTAGTTGGCTAGTCGATGCGCGGGACCTCTGAGGATCGATGATGCATACGATCACGCTGAAGCTCGTCACGATCGTCACGGAGAGAATTCTCGAGGACCGCCTGCTCAGGCAACTCGACGAGCTCGGAGTCAGCGGCTACACCTTGACCCAGGCGACCGGTAAAGGCTCCCGCGGTGTACGCGCCAGCGAGTGGGAAGGGCCCGACACCCGCATCGAAACGCTCGTCAGCGAAGACGTGGCCAACGCCATCGTCGAGCACGTTGCCGAGAACTACTTCGAGCACTACGCGGTGATCGTCTACGTCCAGAACGCCGAGGTGGTGAGGGGCGACAAGTACCTGTAGGCGTCACACGCGAGGGAGTCGACGCCCCCTCAGATGACGACCGCGGGCCCCGGCTCTTCGCATCCGATAAACTGCAGCTTCAGCAGAAGACTGGTCTTCCACCACGAGCAGATCCAAGGAGCTGCCCATGACTCGCACGTGCCTCAGCCTAGCCTGCATCCTCGTTCTTTTTGGTGCCGGAGCCTTCGCAGCACCCAACAACACCGACACCCAGAACGTCACGTGGTCCGACGACGTTGCACCGCTACTCTTCGAGAAGTGCGTCAAGTGCCACCGTCCGGGCCAGACGGCACCCATGTCGCTCATGAGTTACAAAGAGACCCGGCCCTGGGCCCGGTCGATTCGGAAGGTGACCTCGGACCGCACCATGCCGCCGTGGTTCGCCAACCCCGAGCATGGTGAGTTCGTCGAGGACCCGACTCTCACCGACAAGGAGATCGAGTTGCTCGGCAAATGGGTCGAGGCTGGCGCCCCTCAGGGAGATCCGGCAAAAGCGCCCAAACCGCCGACCTTCTCTTCCGACTGGCAGATTGGTGAGCCGGACGTGATCTTCACCATGGAGCCGTTCGAGATCACCGACGACATGGAAGACCACTATCAGTGGGTCCAGGTCACGAACACCCTCGACGAGGACAGGTGGATCAAAGGCATGGAGGTGCATGCGACCTTCGCCGAGGCGGTCCATCACAACCTCACCTACCTGGGTCCGCCGGATGCCACCATCGAGTCTGTCCAGGGCGTGGGCCAGATCGATCTCACCTTCGTCAGCGGTTGGGGACCAGGCGTCGAACCGATGGTCTACCCGGACGGTTACGGCAAGCTGCTGCCCGCCAACAGCACGGTCTTCTTCCAGATGCACTACCACAAGACCCCGGGCCCCGGCACCGGCGGCATCGATCAGACCTCGGTGGGCATGATCTTCCACGACGAGAAGCCCGAGAACGCGATCCAGACGATGTGGATCATCAACCCGGTGCTCGACATTCCGCCAGGCGAGGCCAACTACAAGTCGTCCTCGTCGTTCACGCCAGAGCACGACGCGCTGATCTTCAACTACACGCCGCACATGCACCTGCGCGGTAAGTCGATGCGCTTCACCGCCGAGTATCCCGATGGCAAGGAAGAGGTCCTGGCCGACATCGTCGACTACGACTTCAACTGGCAGCTCACCTACACACCGGTCGAGCCGAACAAGGTGCCCGCGGGAACGCGTATCTCCGTCGACGCCTCATTCGACAACTCGGCTGACAATCCGCTCAATCCCGACCCCACCATCCGCGTGCGCTTCGGCGAGAAGACCACCGACGAGATGATGGTCGGTTTCATCCACTACACCTACGTGGACCAGGAGCATCAGGCCGACATGCCAAGACAGGCCTTGCCCGAAGCCATGCGCGAGCAGTTCGAGCAGATCAGGAAGATGCGCGAGCAGCAGAGGGCGGCCAAGGCAGCCGAATCGGGTCAGAGCGGCGAGTAGCCGCCCTACCACGATCCCGCTGACTCCCTGGCGATGGTCCTTTCCGTCGCCAGGGTCACCGGTGGTTTGCGAACAAGATCGGGCCAGGAGACGACTCCACCTGCCTGAGCGCGGACCAGGAAGTAGAAGTCCGAGAAGGGCTCGACGAACTGTTCGAGACTCGAGCCCGAGACCTGGGTCGCGACCTCGGGCGATTCTTCGCCAGATCCCGGAGGTGGAGTTCCGGGAGATGAAGATCCCGAAGGCGCGTGACCACCACTGCCCGCGAGCAAGGTCGTCAGGAGACACACGAGCCCAGCGCGAACAGCAACCGACTCGAGTGACGGCGAGTCCCGAAGGTTCCTGGAACCGACACATGGGGCGCGTCTCCGATGTGTTGCACTCGGCGTTCGACGCAACTCGAGACTGCTACGCGCTGGGCCTACTGCCAGAGGCTGGTGTCGCCAGTCTCGAAGCCATCCGCAAAGACCTCTGAGGGCTGCCCCTCTGAGACGACCGCACACGCGGTCGGCTCGGACGTTCCACCAGGCCCGGTGGCCGTGGCGACGACAATCTCACCAGGCACAACGTCGGTAACGATCTCCGCCGAGCAGTCGGCCGTTCCAGCACTGTCCGTCAGCACGTCGATGCTTCCCAAGAAGCGCTCCATCGGTCCATGACCGTGGGACGAGCAGCTCTGGCCTGCGAAGAATTCGATGCGGTAGGCCGTGTCGGGGTCCCCCTGATGAGTACAGCCAAAGCTCGTTATCGGTGCCGGGCCGCTATGCGCTGACGTCGACGGGGTGATCACGGTCACTTGAACTGGTGGCGGCGTCGGTGCGTCTGGGTTGAGCACTCCGTCCGCGAGCCAATCGATAGGCAAGATCGCGCTAGGGCTCACCGCGGTCGTGTGCGAAAACACATTGCCCACGCCTCCCTGGATTCCGATCCAACCCTGGATCTCGGAGAATGTTATGCGGGCAGCGTCAGCGACAACGCCGCTGAAGTCACTGAGAAGCACGCTGCCCTCGACACAGCTGTTCTCGATATGTGTCGAGTCTCCGATGGAGTCCACTGTCACGGTTGCGCCCGAAGTCACGTCGGCGTCCCTGATGGCGGCATCGTCTTCATCCAGGAGCAGCCCATCGAGCAGCTGGACCTGTTCGAGCAAGATACCGGCTCCTATTCCGACGGGCCGTCCTTCGACGTTGACGCCCTTGAGAGCCGCACCTGCGTCGAGCCAAACGCCCGTGGGCACGGCGTCGAGGGTCACCGGGTAGGAATAGGTTCTCGCACATGGACTGCCTGGGCCTGCAGGCTGGTATCCCGGCATGGTTGATCCGTCGATCGTCACGTTGGGCGGCAATATGAAGCAGGGTGAGATCGGAACCAGCCCCGGCCCGGGAACGGCGAAGAAGATCGAGTCGATCGCCGACTCGCCGTTAGCGGCGGCCTGGCTCAACAGCTCGCAGAGCGAGCCGGGACCACTCTCCTCGAGGTTGGTGACTGTGAACTCCTCTCCGCGCAGCTCAGCAATGCCGCAGAACTCGGAGGTGTTGCCCTCGCTGTCCGTGGCGGTGCAGCTGAACCGCGCGAATCCCTCGGGGTCGATTGGAATGTCGAACTGCGACAGCCCCTGATCGTCGGTGGTCACGTCGAACGCCAAGAGGTGCTGATCGCCTTCACCGTGACCACTTGCGTCGGGGACGCCGACTCCGTAGATGTCGATCGTGAAGGGACTACTCGGCGTGCTCTCGAGCGAGCCCACCACCGTAGGGACACCGGCGACATCCAGTACGTCGATCGTGGGAAAGTTCTGCAGACCGTTGGCGCCGTCGTCAGCATCGGGAGACGGATCGTTCTTGGTTACGCCGTCCTCGAAGAAGTTGGCCGCGAGGTCGATGCCGAGCCGCCCATTGGAGTGAATCGAGTTGCCACGGATCGTCGTGCCCGTCGACGAGGAAACGATCACGCCGGAGCCCTGATTGTGGGCTATGACGTTTCTCTCGAGCGCTCCAAGACCTCCAATCTGAACGCTCTGTAAAGTCTGTTGAAACACCACCTTCACTCCAGAAGTGCCCGGAGCTTCGCTGGGCCCACCTGATGAAGTGGGTCCGATGACGTTGTTGAAAACCTTCAAACCGTCGGTATGGCCGCTCACCGTTATCCCGGAGCTGTTACTCGTAAAGACGTTCCGTGCTTCGAGCCAGGCACCCCCGATCACGCAGTCGGGAGCCTCGACGCGGACTCCAACGGAGGCTGCTCCCCGGAAGCTGCCGTCTGCATGTGTGCCAAACCAGTTTCCCTGAACGGCGTGACTCCCACCTCCTGCGAGCGTCAGGTAGTTGAGGGATTCTCCTACGAACGAAAGGCCCTTGACGAGGCTGCCAGTGCCCTGGAGGGCGAGCAGCGAACGCCCATTCTCTACTCGCAAAACGATGCGCAAACTGGCATCGCTACCTTCCGCGAGGCTGTTTTCCCTGGCGTTGCCCTGGGAATAGCCATCGATCGTCACCGTGTCAGTCACTGTGAGTGTCGACTTGAGCGTGATCGTGTGAACGTCATCGTCCACGCCCGCTATGTCGAACTCGATGACATCGGGTCCGGGTGTCAGATTGGCCTGCTCCACGGCCCACCGCAGCGAGAACTCTCCCGCATCGTCGGCAAAACGGACCGTAAACGTGTCCGCTTCAACGAGGGCCGGCACCATCAAGGTCATCCAAATCAGCCCTCCGAAGCAGGAACGGAGGACCTCCGTCGAGCTCGCGTGTCCGGCCACAACAGAACTTCCTGAACGCATGACTCCTCCCGGCCAAAGTGAGTTCAGCGCTCAGTGCGACATCCGTCGCAAAACCACGCCACGGGTTCTCCCGACATCGCTCAAGAGAAGGTCGCGACGTGGCAGGAAACTCAGAGGGAGCCGGATCGCGCGGCAGCACCACCGCAACTACGAAAGCTTTCGTCAGAGTCCCTGGCACCTTTTCAGACGGCGTACGAAAGCCTTCGTCGGAGTCCCTGGCACCTTTTGACGGAGCAGTACGAAGAGCTTCGTCGGGGTCCCTGGCACCTCTCAAACAGCCCGGGAGCCAAGGGTTCCGCGGATTTCTCAGTCAGCCGTGTCGCTTTGTGCGGAGCCGTCGCCACCGGTCGGCTTCTTCGGAGTCGCCACGAGACTCGTGGAAACGGACGATGCGATCGGCTGCCCAGCCCGTGCGCAACCAGCCGTCCCCGCGTTGGGCCCGGATGAGCTCGTACGACGACTTCAGGACATCCAGGACGCCGTCCGCCTCGCCGAGCTCGAGGCGACAGATCGCCAGCAGACCTCTCGCCTCGGCGGTACGCCAGTCGTCGACGCCATGGGTCGCCTCGCGGATCTCCACCGACTCAGTCAGGAGTGGCAACGCCTCGGACGCGCGCCGGGTATCCGTCAGCAGCGCCCCTAGCCAGGTCTTGGTGTCGGCCAGCAGCGGGTGCCCGGTGTCGAACAACCTTTCGCGGATTCGCAGGCTCTCACGGTAGGCACTCTCGGCTTCGTCGAAACGATCGAGATCCACGAGCACGCGGCCGAGGTTGGCCAGGTGGTACGCCACGTTGCCGTGTTCCCTGCCCACGATCTGGTACTGGATCTCCAACGCTTCGCGGAGCGCCTGCTCCGCGTCTGGAGCACGCCCTAGCCCCTGATACACGAGCGAGAGGTTGTTGAGCGTCACGGCCACGTCGAGATGCGTGTCACCCACCGTACGGCGGATCCTCGCGACCAGATCTTCGTAGACCTCGAGCGCTCGCTCTCCTTCGCCCAGGGTATTCAGCACGAACGCCAGCCGCCCCTGGGCTCTCAGGGTCTCGGGATGATCATCCCCCAGCAGGCTCGCCGCCAGCGACGCCGTCTCCTCGAGTGGGCCGCGCCCCTCCTCACCACGACCCATTTCGTGAAGAGTCCATCCGAGATTGGAGAGCGCCACGAGCTGAGAGGGATGTTGAGGGTCGACCTCGCGACGCACGTCCGTTGCGCTCCGGATCCAGTCGACCGACGCCCCGTAGTCACCGCGCGCCGAGGAGACTTCGGCCAGGCTGTCCAGAAAGCTCGCTTCGAGCAGGCTCCCGCGGCCCTGGTTGAGAGCGCGCTCCGTCTCGAGCCCACGTGTCAGCTCACTTTCAGCCTCGTCGAGGCGCTCGACTCGATGAAGCCAGCTGCCCTTGACCAGCGACAGACGGGTGCGCGACGACGGCAGGCTGCCTGAGTCGACCAGTTCCGAGGCTTCTTCGATCAGCTCGCCGGCGTCGTCCAGCCTGGACTGCTCGAAACGCAGCTCAGCGAGATCGAGCAGGCCGTTCGCCAGCTGCTGAGAGTCGGTCCCGCTACGACGAAGCTCCAGCGCACGCTCGAGCGTACTCGCCGCCTGGTCGATCTCGCCCAGTCCCTTGAAGGCGCGGCCCATGCTGCCCAGAAGCCGCGCCTCGACCTCCGGCGCGCCCGTGCCTCGGCTCTCGATTCGAGTCATGCTGCGTTCGAGAATGTCGCGGGCTGTGATCTCGTCTGAAGAGCGCTGGCGACCGAACGGATTTGCAGACCCGAAGGCATCGAGCAGGACGTCAGTGACTTCTGCGGCCTGCTCGCGCTCGGACTCGGCGACCTCGAGAGCTTTCGAGAGTCGACTGGACAGCACACCGAGCGCCACTGCAACTCCGACCAACAGCAGCAGGGCCAGCGCTGCCAAGGAGACGCCGAGCCGGTGTCGGTCGACGAACTTCTGCGCTCGATAGCTCCAGGACGGCGGACGCGCCTGCACCGGTCGGTCCTCGAGATAGCGAACGACGTCGTTGGCGAGCTCGCGAACCGAGCCGTAGCGGTTCTCTGGCTCTTTTGCGAGCGCTCTGAGGACGATCCAGTCGAGATCGCCAGCCAGCTGCCGCCTGAGCGTTGCCGGATCCGATCCGCGAGCAGCCGCCACGTCGGTTGCAGTCGACTGCGGCATCGTCCGCAATCGTCGGCTCGGCGACAGCGCAGGTTGCTCACGCAGACGACGCTGCAGGTCTCCCAGCTGTTCGTCTCCGCTGGCCACCAGAGGCAGCGCGCCAACCAGCAACTCGTAGAGCACCACACCAAGTGAGTACACGTCGCTTCGGGTGTCGACGCCGAGACCAGTGGCGCCGGCCTGCTCCGGACTCATGTACTCCGGAGTGCCGATCCAGGCGCCGAGAGCGGTCCCTTCGTAGTCCTCTACGAGCGGCTGCTCGATGGCCTTGGCTATGCCGAAGTCGATGATCTTGGGTACAGGCTCGCCATCCTTCTCGGTCACCAGTAGGTTCGAGGGTTTGAGGTCGCGGTGAATGATCCCTCGCTGGTGAGCGTGCTCGACACCGCTGGCAATCTGGAGAAACAGCCCCAGACGCTCGGCGCTCGTCAGTCTGTTCGCATCACAGTAGGTCGTGACCGGATCTCCCTCGACGTACTCGAGCACCACGTAGGGGCGGCGTTCAGGAGTCGCTCCAGCGCCGAACACTGTCGCAACGTTGGGGTGGTCCATCAGCGCCAGCGCCTGACGCTCGACGTCGAAGCGTTGAAGCACTCGACGAGTGTCGAGGCCCGGCCGGATGAGCTTGAGCGCTACCTGACGTTTGACAGGCTTGGTCTGCTCGGCGGCGTACACGATCCCCATCCCGCCTTCACCGACAACGCGCAGGATTTCGTAGTCACCAATGAGGCCACCAACGTAAGGGTCGGCGTCGTCGGTGCCGTTCGTCTCGACCCGCGACGCACCTGCATCCGCAACCCGATCGAGCAGCGGCGACGGCGACCGATCTGCACGGAGCATGCGACTGAGCTCCGCAGCCAACGCTGGTTCGTGGTCTTCCAAGCTCTCGACCAGCTCGGCCTGCTCGGTCGGCTCGAGAGATCGCGCGGACTCGAAGAGCTCGAGGAGTCGGCCCCACTTCACGGCGTCCTGGTTCACGATTCACGCTCGGTGTCGTCTTGGCGTGACGCCCGAGTCTCGGTCATCTCACGGTCCACACGATCACTTGGCCTCAATCGACAGCTCATCCGGCAACGTCTCGCGAGAACGTCACGGTCGCACAGATGCTATTCGGTCAGTGATCGCTCCCTTCGGTGTGCGGCCGGCCAGGCTCTCGAGGGACCGTCTCGAAGCGCAGTCGCTAGCATGGTGTCGTGCAAGACGACGTCAACGATCAGACCACGATCTCGTCTCCAGTCACGGAGCTCGTCGAGCAGATCGTCGCGGACGGCAACGACAAGGCCGCCAGTGCCGAGCTCCTTCCCCTCGTCTACGACGAGCTTCGCAAGCTGGCGCGGAGCCGGCTTGCACGAGAGCGCAACCCCGACTCGCAGCCGACGTCTCTCGTCCACGAGGTCTATCTTCGCCTCGTTGGCGACGGCGATTACCGGTGGAACAGTCGCGCCCACTTTTTTGGTGCGGCAGCCGAGGCCATGAAGCGCATCGTCATCGAGCAAGCCAGGAGCTCCAGTCGGCTCAAGCGTGGTGGCGACCTGGTGCGCGCCTCCCTCCCGGATCACCTCGTCGGCTCAGAGCCCCCTTCCGCAGAGCTGTTGGCCCTGAGCGAATCCCTCGATCGGCTCGAGCAGATCGACGCCGACATGACGACTGTCGTCAAACTCCGCTACTTCGCAGGGATGACGGTGCAGGAGACGGCGCGAGCGCTCGACCGCTCGCCACGCAGCATCGACCGCACCTGGGCAGCAGCACGAGCCTGGCTGACGGCGGAGCTCGACGACGGCTAGGAGCCCTGTCCGACTAGGTGCCGATCTCGAGAGTCTTCGACGACGCAGGACACGACTTGGGAACCAACACCACTCGCAGCTTGCTACCTGCACTCACACCAATCGCTTCGATCGGCAGTTCAAAGACCGCCCGATTGAGCTCCATCTCCGTGTCGAGCTCTAGCGAGCTGATCTCGTCTGGCGGCCAGTCTTCACCTGGCACCAGCGGGCTCGCCCACAGCTCGCGAGTCGCCGGAGTGTGCTGGCGGTTGTAGCGGGTTCCGTCCCAGACTTCGGAAAACTCGATCACCCACTCTGCTCCCTTGGCGCTCTCGTGACCCGTGGTTGCCGAGCTGGCACCAGTCGAGCGATCGGTGTCGGTATCCAGAAAGACGGCGACGTCCGACTCGAGCTCACCGCCCGGCAGCGAGTACTCAGGCCTCAGATGGGAGAGATAGGTCTCGATGATGCGCGGGTAGTAGAGGGCAATCCGCAGATTCTCGCCCGCCACTTCGACACCGGCCTTCACCGAGCCGCCGAGCGCTTCGCACGCCATCTCGGCGGTATTGCGCTCACTTGGCGCGAGCGCTGTCCAGTCCCCACCCAGGATAGCCAGCAGACTGGCGTCGACCCGACCCTCCTCAGCGTTCAACGCGTGATCGAGCGCGGTCTTTCCCCCCTGGTCCTTGGCGTCCAGCTTGGCGCCGAGCCTTAGCAGGTCGACAGCCAACTCGGTATGGCCCAGGCCAGCAGCAACCATCAGCGCAGTCTCCGAATTGGGTCCCCCAACGTCGATCTCCGAGAAGTGCTCGACGACCTTCTCCAGAGTGATGAAGTCTCCGGTCATGGCCGCGCGATGGAGGATCGGAATCCCGCCCACGGGATCCGTCCACTTGGCACCCGACTCGAGCAGAGCATCGATCATGTTGCGGGACGAGCGCGCCACCGCCATGTTGAGCGGTGACCAACCCTCGTTGTCCAGCACGTCGAGCGCAGGCTTCTTCTCCTGCAGCACTCTGAAGGAGTGAAGCGCGTCACCGTGAGCGGCCCAGTGAACGACCGTCCAACCGTCGTTGTCGGCAATCTCGAGGTCGGCACCTGCCTGTACCAGGATTCGCACGGCGTCCTGCTCGTCGCCGAGGATCGCCAGCATCAGGGGCGTGGCTCCATCGCGACTTCGCGGCGCGTCGATCTTGGCTCCCGCCGCCAACAGCACTTCGAGGACCTCTTCGTGGCCCATGTTGGCTGCAAGGCTCAAGACCGGCAGCCCATGCTCGTTGACACCGTTGGGATCCGCTCCTCTGGCGAGGATGGGTTCGACGTCCTCCCGGTCGGCGAAAAGGCTCCCGAGAGCCTCGAAGAGCTCGGCAGTGGCCGCAGCGTCGTACTCGGCGGTGGACGAAGCGGAAACAGCGGGGAACAGGGCCAGCAGCCCGACCAGGGCCGGGACGGCGAGTCGCGTGACATTCATGTGATTCCTCCTCGTTTTCCAGAACGCACCCCGAGCCATCGATCGCACATCGGCCAACACGCTCTGAGAGCGCAGATTCAGTCCGAGCCGCCAGTCAGCTGAGCGACTTCTTCGTCGACGCCCACGTCCCGCCCGAGAAGATCCTTGCGCCCTGGAAGTCAGCGAACCTTCCGTTCGTCACTCCCTGCCATCCTTCCACCCCTACTCGGTCCTCTCGGGAGCTCCCCGAGAAACAGACCAGGAGATTCAGACTGATTCCAGAGGACTCTCCGAGCTTGGCTCCGCACTCTGGAGCCCATGTCTCACCCGTTCACGTCACCACCCTTCCGATGTGTCCTCATCTCCGGCTTCCTCACCGCTGGACTCCTGATCACCGCTACCCGCTGCACTGCGTCGGCAAGCGACTGCTCGACCCGATACCTACAGCCTCACGCGTGCCTCGCCATCGTGATGATCGACACCACAGATCGCTCGGCCACTGTGCTCTCCGCGGCCCGTCGCGAGGTCGAGCGACTCCTCGAGCCGGCTGACATCAGCGTGCTTTGGTTGGAGCCACACAGGAGTGATCTCGGCGACTTCGTGCATCCACCCGTTCTCATCAAGGTCTTGATCTCGGCCCAGGGGCCGAGTCACCACAAGACCGACCCCCGCTCGTTGGCACACACCGTCAGGGAACGCCCAAGCCGAGCGCCGTCGAACACGGCGTTCGTCTCCATGAGGGCACTGGTGGAGCTACTCGGGAGACCTCGAGAGGCGGCCATTCGCCCAGTCGACTTCGGTCGCGCTCTGGGCAGGATCATCACTCACGAGCTCGCGCACTTGATGGTCCCGGACGCTAGCCACTCCGAGGACGGCCTCATGGCTTCTCACCTGAGCCGCGAACAGCTCCTGGGTCAAAGGCTCGAGCTGGAAGAGCCTTGGCTGACGTCAATCCGGCGAGGACTGAAGGCGCGAGCGGAGCTTCTGATGCGCGCACCCGCCGGGGGAGACCCTTTCGCTCGGTCCGACGACGCGTCACCCACCAGATGACCCGACTGTCTACTCGGGAGCGGGCTCCGAGTGAATGTTCCACTCTGACATCGGGTGCACGCCCTCAACGGTTGGCCCCGGCTGGCGGCGCATGATCTCGCGATGGATAGTAGCCAGATGCTCTGCAGTCACCGGCGGCTGCGGCTCTGACGACGGCGGACCAGTCCACTGGACACGGAGAGACGGCTCTCCCGAAACGATCTCGACCTTCTCTGCTCTGACAGTGCCGTCTCGATAGGCAATGCTCTCTCGAAACACCCCGCCGTCATTGTTCCCGGTACTGTCTCTTCTTGTTCTGCTCTCTCGACTAGCTCTGCTCTCTCGACTGACCATGCTCTCGCGACCTACTCTGCCAGCTAGAGACGCTTCGGCGCCTGGAATTGGGTCCTGTTCCTGTCCGCCGACCGGCACGGTCAAGAGTGTCGTGTGCTGGCCTACTCGCTGGAAGAACCTGACGTGATCACCGTCCGAGGTGAAGGTGGGCGCCATGGCGTTCTCCGTACCGCCCAGCACGCGAGCCTCCCGGGTTTCGAGGTTGCGAACGACGAGCAGCTCGCGTTCGTCGATCATCCCTATGTAGACCATTCGAGTGCCATCGGGAGAGACGCTGAACGTCCGAGACCCGTCGGCCATGGGAATCTCCGCATCGGGGAAGGACTCCAATACCTCCAGAGTCGACTCCGGGTAGCGCCTGTCGACGGACTGCAGAGCGCTAGGAGGAGGGAGGGGCTCGGTGTCGGGCGCGGGGGGAGGCGGCGGGGGGGTGACCGCCTCGCGAACGCTGTCGCCCGGAGCGATCAAGCCGGCCACGAAGAGCAACACCAGAACAGCGGGGAGCGCCCACAACAACCGCCTGGAAAAGGTCCGCGCGAACAGTTCGCGCAGGAGAGACGAGTAGCTCCGCTCCGTCGACGCGCTGTCTGCCATGCGGTGACGCTCGTGTAGCTCTCTCGATTCTCGAGACTCTTCCGAGGTCACGACCACGCCAGATCCCACTATCTCGATGTCTGGCACCTCGATGTCTGGCACCTCGACGTCCGGCACCTCGACTTCGGCAACGAAGCGGTAGCCGCGGCCGTGGAGGGTCTGGATGAAACGGGGCTCCTTCGGATTGTCACCGAGCAGCTGACGCAAACTGCTGATGACGTCGGTCAGACAACTCTCGGTGACGCAGGCGTCACTCCAAGCGGCACTCAACAACTGCTGTTTGGTGACCAGGCGCCCGGGCCTCGCCACGAGCTCGCCGAGCACCGCAGCCGCTCGTCCCGGGAGGATGTGCTCGCTTCCGTCAATGACCAGAGAGCCACTCTCTGGCTCGAACTCGCACTCGCCGAAAGTGAAACGTTGCGGCGCTTCCTTCTCGAGAATCATTTCCGGCCCTCCAATTCGTTGCGACTGTTCGTTGCGACTGTTCGTTGCGACTGTCCGTTGTGAACCGTGCCTTGCGACTGGCGGTCAGCCCCTGTCTTCGATCCGCCTTCCTGCGCCCCTTCCTGCGCTATAGATCCCGGGCGCCCAGAGAGTATTACGGGCCTTTGGGACTCGGGTTAGCAGCAGCGGGATCGATCGCGCGGTCGAGGACACAAACGACAGGAAGTCGCCGCGAGGGTTCTGACGTGATCGTCATCTCTTGGAGTTGATCGCCCTGGAGCGCTGCGGACTGCAGTACGGATTCGCGCGAGTTGGAGACGAGAGGGAGTCACCTCTCAACCACAAGGGCGAACAAGGGGGCGACACCATGGACATTGCAAGATCTTTCCTTCTGGCCGCGTGCCTTCTCTCGAGCACGGCGCTCGAGGCACAGATCACCGCCATCTGGGCCAACGACGGCGGCGACAAAGTCACGCGTACAGACCTGAGAGCAAGCACCGGGCGGGCGGTGATCAACAGCGTTTGGGACGGCACTGGCGTGCGGCTCTTCGGAGCTCGCAACGAGGTGGTGTCATTCAATCTGGTTCTCGAGGCGCAGAACCTGCGAGCCAGCGACGTCACGGTCGAGCTGCTGTCACTGAGCGGGCCAGCGGGAAGCATCTGGGCCACACCGACGTCTGGAGACGGCGTCTTCGACTGGACCACTCGACCGATCGAGCTCTTCTACGTCCGCTACCTCGAGATCGAAGGCCTCAGTAGCGACCTCCACTACAACACCTACGACGAGCGTCACATACCGGAGCGCTTCAGGCGCCCCTGGACCGGCCCTGGAGATCCCAGGCCCGGCACCGGCTGGGCCGATCGGCCCGACGCCGGGCAGGCCTACCCCGACATCGCCGTTCCTCTCGAACTCGTCGGAGCGTTCGACATCGAAGCCAGAACGAATCAGAGCATCTGGGTCGACGTCTACATTCCCCGGTCGGGATCGCCTGGTCTCTACAGCGGCAGGATCCGAGTTCGCCAGGGCGGCAACGTCACCCACGAGGTCCCGGTGACTCTCAAGGTGCTCGACTTCACGATGCCCGATCGCTCCAATGCCGCGACCATGCTCTATCTGGGACACGAGGACGTCGCCAAGCGCTACGTCGGAATCGAGTATCCGCCCTGCGGCAGCCAAGCGGAGTCGACGGTGAGGCTCGTGCGCGATCGTCACTTCCAGCTCGCTCACCGTCACCGCATCGAGCTCATCGACAATGACCTGGGCCAGTGCGACTGGGAGCTCGACCAGCCGCGCCCCGAGTGGATCCCTCGCATCGACGGCACGTTGTTCACGTCGGCCAACGGCTATGACGGGCCGGGTTATGCCAACGGCAACCGGGTCTACTCCGTCGGTACCTATGGCAGCTGGAGCTGGCAGGGCGAAGGCCGCGAGAGCATGTGGAGACATACGGACGGGTGGGTGAACTGGCTCGAGAACAGCGGCGTCGACGACTACTTCCTCTACCTGACGGACGAGCCAGACACCTCAGACCCCTCGCAGATGAACGAGCTGCGCCAATGGACCGAATGGATCGACACCAACCCCGGCCCCGGCAACGGGCTGCTGTCTCTGGTCACGATGTCGGCACCCGACGCCGTCAGTCGCCTCCCCGCTCTCGACATCCCGGCGTCCTGGTTCACGGTGGGCCGCTCGGCCGACTGGCAGCCGGCGGTCGACGGTCTGCTCGCCCACGGTCAGAAGCGCAGCTTCTTCTACAACGGCAATCGGCCCGCTACCGGCTCGTTCGCCACCGAAGACGACGGCGTGGCACTGCGGGTCCTCGCGTGGACGCAGTACAAGATGGACATCGACCGCTGGTTCTATTGGGAGTCGACCTACTACAACAACTTCCAAGGCAACACCGGCGAGACCAACGTCTTCCGCCAGGCCATGACCTTCGGCGACAACGACGGCAGCGATCCGATCTTCGGCGAGCGCGGGTGGAACTACGGCAACGGCGACGGGGTTCTCTTCTATCCCGGGACCGACGTCTTCTTCCCCCAGGACAGCTACGGTGTCCTGGGACCGATTGCGAGCTTGCGCCTCAAGCACTGGCGACGCGGAATCCAGGACGTCGAGTACCTGACAGCAGCTGCGCGCATCGACGCCGCGGCGACGCGTCAGATCGTCGAGCGTACGGTTCCGCGCGTCCTGTGGGAGAACGGGGTCTCCGATCCGCAAGATCCCACCTGGGTGCTCACCGACATCAGCTGGTCGACGGATCCCGACGACTGGGAGCAGGCGCGCTGCGAGCTCGCTCGGATCATCGATCCCGGGGCCGGTCCCACCTGCACCGAGGCGGGCACGACCCCTCCGCCAGACCCGACATGTCCCGCTGGTGCTTTCTGCCTGGGCGACGGCCGGTTTCGCGTCGACGTCTCGTGGCGTAGCGCTCAGGGTGGAGCTGGCACCGGGAACCCCACCAGTCTCTCGCGCGACACCGGGGCGTTCTGGTTCTTCGCGGCAGACAACATCGAGC
>JANQPS010000517.1 GCA_028285365.1 Thermoanaerobaculia bacterium
TTTGTCGAAGGGGCCTTCGCGACCTACCAGGGCGACGGCCGGGACGCCAGGATCCGTACCAGACTCGGCGATCGGCCGCGGTATTACCCTGGGTCCTGGCTGGCGGAGTGGGACGACCAAGTCACGGACCTCGAACGCGATGGACCTGGCCACGCCCAGCAGGTGAAGGGCCTCTACGAAGCTCTTCTTCGCCAGCTTGGCGAAGACCTCGGGCTCGGGTAGCGAAACGGGACTTCCTAACAAGGAGTTCTACAGTCCGGATAGGCTGCGCTGGGAGGTCTTGTAGCTCTTGGGACCAGTCACGAAGCAGGCCAGCAGTAGGACTCCGAGTCGTTAGATGGCCCCGAGCTGAATCCCTGCGATGCCGCCAGAGCCCGGCAGAGCTTCTGTACTGATGCCCTTCGAAGAGGCCAACACGAGTTGTGAGCGGCCCCGCTCTTGGACACCACAGTTGATCCATGTCATTGACCACCCCGCGCGTGGGGAGGCGCAGGCCCGCCCGCGAAGCAGGCGTCAGCTCAGGGGCGCTGGAGCTTGCTGACGGGAAGCTTCCTAACAAGGAAGTCCCACTGACGCGGATTGCCCGTCGGCTGGGCGGGGATGGCGTGACCGACTTGTCACGCCAAGGCCCGCGCAGCAGAATCGCAGTCCGTTAGGTGTCGCCATGCGTGGTCTTGCGGCTAACCTGAGCGGCGTCAATGTTGGCAGGGCCTGAGCTACGGAGGGTCGACAGATGCGACGGACCGTGATTGTCCTTGTGGGGGTTGGTGCGATCGTCATCACGGCTTGGGCCAGCTACACCGTCTACCAGTCGGTCAGGATGGACCCTGCTGAGGTGGTCGATCAACCCACGGACAGTGCATCGGTGCTCGGCTCCGAGGTCGACGTCATTGCGTCAGCGACCAGGGACGCGGACTCCCTTCGTGTCTTTGGTCGCGTGCTGGAGCGAGGCCAGTTCGTGGAGGGAGCCAGGGTCTGGCTGGTCGCAGAAGATGGCTCAGGGCAGCGGATCAGTCCCAGCGGGGTCGAGACAAACCCCGCTGGAGAGTTCTCGCTGCCGGCCGTTCCCGTCCAGGTGGGCGCACAGACGCTTGACGGTCAACTCGACCTGACGGTATTCGCTCGGCCGGCGGGGGACTCAGTGTCCACCGTCCAGACGGAGATTTCTGTCAACGCGTTTCGACGGGTAAGCGAACAGCGCCTGTCCATGCCAGCGCTTCTCCTAATCGCGGTGCTCTTTGTCGCGAGTATTGCGCTCGCGCTGGTCGATGCGCCGGGCGATCGGCTGGTCAACACTCTCAAGTACTATCTATCCGTGCTCCTCGCGTTCTTGCTGACGGGCGCCATGATCGTCTCGATCGCGCTGGGGATTCGACGTGTGCCGCTTGTCGCGGAGGTCACCGATGTGCTCTCACTCGGCTTCGGCCGCGTCTACATGGGCACGTATGTTGACGGCGTACAACCAGAATGGGTCTTCTCCTTCACCTCTCCTGCCAGCGAGTTTTCGCTCAATACCGTCGATTCGGGATTCGGGGCTCCCCTCTGGGTGATTCTGCTCTCGGCGGTAGGCGCAGGGTTGTTCACCACCTCCTTGATCGTCAGGCAAGTTCAGGATCCGATTGGGCAGGACCCGACGATGATGGCTCCGACGGGCGGCGAGGGACCAGATCCTACAGTCGTGGCGCTGGACCTGAGAGACCGTGTAGGTGAGGTCGTGCAGCATCAGTTCTACATTCTCTTCGCTCCGCTTGGAGGTGTCGTCGTGTACCAGCTACAGGTGGCGGCGGGGGCAGCTTCAAATCAAGTAGTCGTTGGAGTAGCTGCCCTCGCTGCCGGACTGGCGGTCAACTTGGTGTTGGAGAGGGCCCTTCGGCAGGTGACTGAGCTTGTGAAGGTCGCTCGAGGCCAGCCCCAACCAGGCTCACACCAAGCGGCTGGTACCGATAGCACCACCGAGGCTCAGCGAGAGGCCATGTAGCAAGAGGTTGCTTCAAGGTATTGGACGGTCTCCAGCTTCCGTCCTCGATCCGATATGCCGGACCCGCGGTTAGGCACCGGCAAGTTCAGGCGCCAGCACCTGGACTGCCTGTTACATAGCAGGATGGCGGACGTCGCCTTACAACTCGCGCGGGGGCGACGGGCCATCTGACGCCGACCTACAAGAAACAGGGATCCTGGGGCCAATTGATGGAGTTGCAGGAGTTTGTCGCCGTCTGCGACGCAGCCAAGGGGCGTATCCGAGAGATGGGTGTTGGGTTGGTGGAGGAGCCCGAGACGACCAAGGCATTGCTGTAGTCCGGGGGCCTGCTGGGCTAGTCAGGTAGCGTCCTGATCTAGTCGCCGGAGGGTTGCGGCGACAGAACCCCAGATCGTTAGCACGCAGCTCGGAACGTGCGGGAGCAACCCCGTCAGCTGAACCGATTCTCTACGCCATGCGCTGTGTGGTGGATGCGCTTGCGGAGGGACGTGAAGAGTGCGCAGGTGAGCCGCCCCAAGCCGTGCACGGCCCGGCATGCGGAAGTGACTCCGCGATGGTGGCGAACCACCGAATGGGGCGGCTCCTCGGTTGCAGACACTATGGCCAGCCCGTAGGCTGCGGACCGATCAGTCAGAGGAGTGCGGCTGTTCCCGGTCCGGGTAGCAGAGAATGACCGCTGGTCCTGACTGCTTGTCTGCCGTGACCTAGGGCGGGCAGGGGAGTGGCCGAGGCGAGAATCGGACCCATCGTGTCCGTCTAGGTAGTGGGTCGCCGCAATGAGCGTCGTCGCCATCGACTCCACGGGAGAAGCGTGCGTGACATCTTCGCGATCTACGGAATGGGACGTCGTGGTGGTGGGGGCGGGGCTCGCCGGGCTTGTTGCGGCTCGTCGACTCGCCGCCGAAGGGATGCGCGTGATCCTCGTAGAGAAGTCTGGTCGCACGGGCGGCAAGGCCGGGGCCGAACTCGATAAGCATGGCGTCGTTCGCGAGCATGGCTACCACATCTTCCCGGGCTGGTATCGCCACACGAGGGCACTCGTCGACGAGATCGGCGGTGAGTTCCACGACTTCGAGGCCTGGAGCCTGGTCAAACGAACCGGATCTCGTGGAACTCGCTCCTACCGCATGGCCGTGCCGTCGTCTATCGGTGAGGCGATCGAGTCAGCGCTCGAAGGTCCAGCGTCGTTGTTCACGATGCTGTTGTTCTACTACTTCATCGCCGACATGGCGTCGCAACCACTCTCCCGGGACCACTATCTCGATCGCGTGAGTCGGAGTGGGCTCGCGCGGAGCCGAGCCTATGTGAATGAAGCCGTCGCTCGCTTGGACGGCGAGAACATCTTCAAGGCTGCAGCGCTGCCGGGCTTCGAGATGTCGGCGATGACATCCAAGCTGATCTACTCGTACTGGCTCCATACTCCCTCGCCACTCTTCTCGATGCTCAGGGGGGACCTTCAGTCCGAGATGATCGATCCGCTGGAGCGCCTCGTTCGAGAGTCCGGTGCCGTGTTGCGCACTGACACCGAGGTCACCGGCTTCTCTGTTGAGGACGGCCGGGTGGTCGAGGCGCTGATCGCGGGCGGTCAATCGTTGCACGGGCGGTACTTCGTACTCACGACACCTCCGGAAGCAACACCTTCACTGCTCGGCGAGCCCTTCGTTCGGGACTTCCCGGATCTGGGACACGTGCAGAGGCTCGAGACGGCACCGATGGCGTCGCTCCACGTGGAC
>JANQPS010000556.1 GCA_028285365.1 Thermoanaerobaculia bacterium
GCCGAGAAGCTCCTAGGCAAGGGAGACATGTTGTTCCTGCCGCCTGGCAGCTCGCGGCCGGTTCGCCTGCATGGCTCCTATGTCAGCGAGCAGGAGACCGCTGCGCTGGTGCGGTGGCTCAAGAAGCAGGGGCCACCCGAGCTCGATCCCGAGGTTCTGGAGGCACCCCAAGAGACCAAGTCGAGTGGTGCCAGCAGCGACGATCAGGACGAGTTGTTCGACCAAGCCGCCCGGCTCGTGGTGTCCGAGGGGATGGGCTCGGCGAGCTTTCTTCAGCGCCGGATGCGAGTTGGTTTCTCGAGAGCTGCTCGGTTGATCGATCTTCTGGAGGCTGACGGTATCCTGGGACCGGCACAGGGGAGCAAACCACGCGAAGTGCTGGTCAAGAAGGACTTCTTCGAAGAGATCGATCAGCACGAGTAGGACTCGGACCAAGCTGGGATCTCGTGGCACCGAAGAGCTCAGGAGCGTCTCGTAGGCGGCCGAGAGGTGCCGACGGAACCAAGAGGACAGGCGGATGAGCCGTTCAGACGTCGCGCTTTGCTCCGGCGGTCGCGCAGAGGCGACCGCTCCAACGTGAGAGACTCGACTTCGGGGTGTCGACGCTTTGAGCACGGCTCGACACCTCATTCGTAGACCCAATCAGACCCGTATCCGAGACGATGACCGACCCCAGTAAGAACCCCACGATCCCCTCAGCCGCGGGCAATGACCCTGAAGGGTCTCCGTGCCCTGCGCAACCCATCGAGCGGATCGCTTTCTTCGGGACCCCCGAGTTCGCTGTGCCGACGCTCGAGGCCCTTGATCGCGCTGGCCGCTGCCCGCAGCTCGTGGTCAGCCAGCCTGCTCGCCGCGCGGGTCGGGGGAAACGGCTGCAACAGACGCCCGTGGCGAGTTGGGCCGTAGATCGCGGCGTGCAGGTGATTCAGCCGAACCGGGTGTCGGACGACCGTTTCATGTCCGAGCTCGGCGCCTGGCAGCCGGATCTGGCGGTAGTCGTGGCGTTTGGTCAGATTTTCAAGAAGTCGCTCTTGAGCCTGCCGCGACTGGGGTGTGTCAACGTGCACGCCTCTTTGCTTCCGGCGTACCGCGGAGCGTCGCCGATCTCGGCGGCCATCGCGAACGGCGAGACCGTGACCGGGGTCACGACGATGGTCATGGAGGCCGGTCTGGACTCGGGACCCATCTTGCAGATGCGGGAGCTCGAGATCCTGCCGACCGAGACCTGTGGAGAGCTGTCGCTTCGTCTTGCCCGACTCGGCGGCGACCTCCTGGTCGAGACCGTCGATGCGCTCGAAGCCGGAGAGATCGAAGCTCGCGAGCAGGACCACTCGCTCGCTACCAAGGCGCCCATGTTGAGTCGGGCGGACGGCGCGATCGACTGGAGCTTGCCCGCGCAGGTCGTCTACA
This sequence comes from Thermoanaerobaculia bacterium, assembly GCA_028285365.1. Taxonomy (GTDB): domain Bacteria; phylum Acidobacteriota; class Thermoanaerobaculia; order Multivoradales; family Multivoraceae; genus JANQPS01. The sequence goes on from JANQPS010000556.1 coordinate 1,411, forward strand.
ACCGCATTCGGGCTTTTGATCCTTGGCCAGGGAGTCATACGACGCTGCGCGGTCAGCCGCTCAAGATACTGGGCGCGAGACTGCCGGATTCGGGCCCGGACCCTGGGGCTCGAGACCTTGAAGGTGCTGCGCCCGGCGCTTTCCTGGAGGCGACGGGGTCGGGCCTCTTGGTCCAGTGCGGCGACCGGTCTCGCCTCGAGCTGACGAGCGTTCAGCGGCCAGGGCGCAAGGCTCTCGAAGCT
>JANQPS010000566.1 GCA_028285365.1 Thermoanaerobaculia bacterium
CTGGCCTCGCAAATTGTCTCTCGTTCACCCACACCTTCGTCGGCTTCGCTCGCTACCTTGGCGTCCCGGTGCACTTCCTGGAGGTGCGCGACATCCAGACGTACGACCGCGAGGGAGATCTGATCGTTCACTCCGATCACATCGCAGTGGGACACGGACCGGGCCATGAGCTCACGATCATCGACTTCGCCGAGCAGCAAGGGTCGAGCTACCACCAGATCCGAGCGATTTCCGACCTGGAGGCGATCACGCTGTTCTACTCCAATCGAGGCGCCGAACTGCTTCGAGCTGGAGAAGTCGACAACGCCCTGCGCTGGCTGGAGGACGCCGTCCTGATCAGTGACACCATTCCGGGCGCCTGGATCAACCTGGGAGTAGCGCAGCGGCGCGCGGGTCGCGCCGACGAGGCCATGGCGTCGTACCGCAGAGCGCTCGAGATCGATCCTGGATTCATTTCCGCTTACCAGAACCTGGCGGCGCTCTTGCGGATGCGCGGCAAGCACCAGGAGGCTTACGACCTGCTGAGCACGGTAGATCGAAGCGGTAACCGAAATCCATACTCGTACCTGGTACTGGGTGATCTGAGCCGCCGCTACGGTCGAGAGGACGAGGCCGAGCGTTTCTATCGCCGGGCTGCCAGGGTCAATCAGGGTCAGTCCGAGCCGGTCGCTGCCCTTGGGCTGCTGGCGTTCGAGCGCGGGGACGTCAAGTCGGCGCGGCGACTGCTCAAGAGAGCGCGGCGACTCGACGGCGAAGACAACGATCGAGTGGCCGAGCTCTCGGCACAGCTCGGCGAGCTGCCTCGGCGTTGAACAACGGTCACCTCGGCGACGAGGACGGCGGCGACAGTCCCGGCGAGAGAGACGTCCATCGAAGGTGGCTGGTCTGCGCCGACACTGGCGGGACATTTACCGACTGTGTGGGTATCGATCCGCTTGGCAGAGTGCATCACTGCAAGATCCTCAGCAACTCGAGTGTCCGAGCGCGCGTTGTCGAGGCCTTCGGGGCGACCGAAGTGGAGATCGATCTGCCCTGGGAACTGCCGCGACAGTTCTTTCGAGGGATGGAGCTCGGGACACTCGGCCAGCGGCAGGCCCGATCTCGGATCGTAGGGAGTGAAGGAAGTCGGCTGACCCTCGCGCAGAGGGTGGATGTGGCGCCGGGAGGTGCGATCGAGATCGCCTTCGACGAAGAGGCACCGGTCGTCGGCGCGCGCCTCATGACCTCGCGTGCTCGCGACGCTGCTCTCGACGACATCGACTTCCGGGTTGCGACGACTCGCGGAACCAATGCGCTGCTCGAACGAGCCGGTGCGAAAGTGGCCCTGTTCGTGACTCGTGGTTTCGAAGACCTCCTCGAGATCGGTAACCAGGCGCGTCCTGATCTGTTCGCGCTCGACATCGTGAAGCCGGCGCCTCTCTACGAAGACGTGGTCGGCGTTCCGGAGCGCATCGACGCTCAGGGGACGGTGCTGCTGGAGCTCGACCGAGAGGTCATCTCGAACGAGGCTGAGCGGTTGGTGAAGGCTGGTCTCGAAAGTGCTGCGGTCGTGCTCGTCAACAGCTACAAGAATCCGGAGCACGAACGTCAGATCGGCCGGCTGCTGGAGAGTGCCGGGTTCGAGCACATTGCGCTGTCGTCGACACTCGCGCCTCTGATCAAGGTGGTCTCGAGGGCGCAGACCACCGTGGTCGACGCCTACCTTGGACCGATCGTCGAGTCTTACGTCGGCCAGATCGCGCGATCGACCGACGCAGCGGCAGTGCGCCTCATGACCAGCGCAGGTGGCCTGGTGCGGGCGGACTCGTTTGCGGCGAAAGACTCGCTCCTGTCGGGCCCGGCGGGCGGAGTCGTGGGAGCGGTTGCAGCCGCTCGAGAGTGCGATCTCGATCGACTCCTGATGTTCGACATGGGGGGAACGAGTACGGACGTAGCGCACTTCGAGGGCGACTTCGAGTACCGCTTCGCCCAACGAGTCGGAGATGCCGAGATCGTGGCTCCGAC
>JANQPS010000570.1 GCA_028285365.1 Thermoanaerobaculia bacterium
AGCTTCGGCTCATCTGCTGGCGATAGCCACTGCCCAGCGTCGACTCGAGCGCACAGAACAGTTGATCGAGTGGCCTCGCAAGAAGTTCGCTCGCGGGCGCTTCGGGGCTCCAGGCGGCCAGTTCTCGGAACGGAGGTCGAGCTTCGCCCGTTCGATCGAAGCTCACCGCCACCACGGTGTCTCCTCGGCTGGCGAGCTCCTCCGGAAAGCCTCCTCTCTCGACACTCCGAAGAGTCTCCAGCGATGCGCGCACCTCGCCTACCTGGGGTTCGGCCAGTTGCTGGCACCACTCGTACTGACCGTTGAAGTAGCTGAGGTAGCCGTCGTCCCAGACGACGAGGTGTGCGCTCGCCGCAAAGTCGCTTCCTCGTCCGTCGGCTCGGGGAACACCGCTGGAGACAAGGCTCGCCTGGAGCAGCCAATCCGTCTTGCCACGAGGCCTGTCGCAGACCACCGACGAGGCGATCAAGACGCAACCCGAGAGCTGAACGCCAACCAACACGACGCCCAGCCACTGCAGGAGCCGTCGCACTGGCGGTGATGCGAGATACGCAAAGAGCCGATACGGACGACGGCCCGCGTGGCGTCTCGACATCACCGGCGGTGCTCAGACCACTCTACTGATGACTACTGATTACTACTGATGACTGCGGATGGCTACGGATGGACGTAGGTGGCCTGCAGTCCCAGAGGAATTCCGGCGACCCAGTAGAGCACCAGAAACAGCGACCAGGTGATCAACAGCACCACCGAGTAGGGCAGCATCAACGACACGAGAGTGCCGATCCCCGTGCTCTTGACGTATCGCTGGCAGAAGACGACGACCAGCGGGAAGTAGGGCATGAGGGGAGTGATGATGTTGGTCGTCGAATCTCCGACGCGGTAGGCGGCCTGGGTGAGCTCAGGCGAAATGCCGAGCTCCATCAGCATGGGCACGAAGATGGTGCTCAGCAGGGCCCACTTCGCAGAAGCAGAGCCAACGAACAGGTTGACCACCGCGCTCAAGAAGATGATGCCGACGATGGTGACCTGGGGTGCCAGATTGAGATCTCTGAGGAAGTTGGCGCCTTTGATGGCGATCAGCAGTCCGACGTTCGACTGGGTGAACGCTGCGATGAACAGAGCGACAAAAAACACCATGGCGATGTAGTACGCCATCGTTCCCATGGCCTTGCTCATCCCCTCGACGACGTCACGATGCGACTTGACTGTGCCCGCAACCACGCCGTGAACGACGCCGGGGACGAGGAAGAAGATGAAGATGAGCGGCACGATCATCTGCATCAGGGGTGCGCTGAACGCCGTCAGCTCCCCGCTCGGTGAGCGCAGCGGCGACGTTTCGGGAAGAGCCGCGAGAAACAGCAGCAGCAGAAGCACGAAGGTCGTCGCCAGACCAGCGATCAGGCCCCGACGGTCTTTGTCTTCGAGCTCCGCCATCTGTGGCATGTCGTCCGGATCACCATCGATCTCCGTATTCCGGAGACGCGGCTCTACGACCTTGTCGGTCAGGTACCAACCGACAAGGATCACGAGGATGCTGGAGATGGCGGTGAAGTAGAAGTTGGAGAGCGGATTGACCAGTCGGTCCGCCTGGATGATCTGTGCAGCGGACTGGGTGAATCCCTGCAGCAACGGATCGATACCCGACGGAATGAAGTTTGCCGAAAAGCCGCCAGAGACACCGGCAAATGCTGCACCGATGCCCGCAAGCGGATGTCGACCAGCGGCGTAGAAGATGACTCCGCCCAGCGGTATGACCAACACATAGCCGGCGTCGGCCGCCGTATGACTCACGATCGCCGCCAGAATCAGCATCGGGGTCAAGAGCTTCTGTGGCGTGAAGCTGAGCAGTCCCTTGAGCCCGGCGTTGATGAAACCAGTGTGCTCGGCAACACCAACCCCGAGCAGCGCGACCAGTACGACGCCGAGCGGCGGAAACGAGGTGAAGGTGTTGACCATTCCAGCCATGAACGCGGCGAGCGCGGTACCGGTCAGCTGGTTGACGACTCGAATCGGATCTCCGGTGCGCGGATTGATCTCCGTGAACTCGATGGGCGCGAGAATCGCCGAGAGCAGCCAGGTCAACACCATGAGGATGACGAACAACACCGCCGGATCGGGCAGGCGATTTCCGACGCTCTCGATGACATTGAGGAAACGATTGACGAGGCCCGAGTTCGAGCCAGAGCTTTCAGAGCTCATGGAGACTCCTGATGTCGAGACAGTGACGGCGTTCGCGAACGGCAGCCGGTTGGTGCGTTTTGGGTCGCCCCATCTTGCCTTCTCCGAGCCATTACCGCAAAACGTCGGGTTCGGTGACTACTGCACGTAACCGTCGCAGGACGTCGGGCCCTCCCGGACGACGGGTCGAAATCGCAGCAACCGCAACTCCCACCACCTCGGTGACGTCCCGGCGAGGGACTCGATGCGCTCGGTCTCGTAGATCTCTCCATCGCGAATCGCCGCAACAGACACCTCGTCTCCGCGGCCCTGCGCCTCGCGCACTCGTCGTAAGAGTTCCAACCACACGATGCCTTGGCCCCGCTCCGAAGCCCGAGCCAGCCCAGCCAGCGACGATTCCGAGATGACGGCAACATCGCGTTGATAGTCGAAAGGCTGCCACGACGAGCGCATCACCCAGTGATTGGATTGCCTGGCTTCGGTCCTGAGGTTGGAGAACATCGACCACACGGCCTGGGTCCTGAGACCCATGTAGGGCTGCAAACCGTTGAACGCAACGAGCCCGACGAAGATCGCAGCCAGCAATCGAGAGGCGGCTCGTCGCTCCATCGTGGGAGCGAGCGACTCACCCGCGCCCGTGGTCTTGCCGAGCAACACGACAACCACCACGATGACCAGAACCACGTAGGCCGAAGGCGCCGCGACCTCGAACATCGTCGGCCATTGCCGACGGGTCAGATAGAGCAGCCCGAGAACACCCAGGAGCGCAAGGCCCCTAGAATCGGGCATGACCCGACCACGGCCACCTTGCAACCTCGGCCACGTCCCGAGGCTGCCAGTCGACACCCACCACAGGGAGTAGAACGGTAGGAGCGCAGCGGAGAACGCGTAGTAGCCAAGCCCACCGAGGACACCGTGAAAGACCACTCCCACCACGACTCCGAGCCGACGGCTCCGACGGATGAGGAGCAACACCGGAATGAGGAACTCGACGCTGAGTGACCCCCAGATCGCCGCGTGACTGGCAAGCGGAGGCGGATCTTCCACGAAGGCGCCGAGAAAACGACTGGCACACGACGTGGCCGGCGCGAAGAAGTCGAAGTTGAGCTTGTGGAAGACTGCAAAGGCGTACAGCGCCACGAGCATTCCCCTGCCGGCAGGCCTGAAGAGCTCGAACGCCGAGGCAAGTACGCCCTGGACGTCGAGCTCGCGGCGAGGCGTCGAACGCCGCTCACGCAAGAGCTCCACAGCAGCTCCCCCGAGGAGCGCCGCTGCTGCCATCGCCACGAACAGCTGATGGTTGTTGGTCTCGGGAAGGTCGACGGCGACGGCGAGACCCTGGGCCGCAGCCACGACCAGCAGCATCGCGACAGCACGCGTGGGCCACAGAACGACAGTTGCCGACGCCAGGACGACGAGCGCGTCCAGCGGATCTCGTGCCCAGCCGTAGTGCAGGCGATCGAACAGAGCGGCGTCTGCCCACAGCCAGGCGAATGCGCACAGCGACGCACTCTGCGGGCGCGTCGGGCTGGTGACACGACTCGATTCGCGAGGCCCCAGTTGTCTCGTCAAACGTGAGATCTATACCATGTCCACGTGCTCTCGCCAGGCCATCCGACCTTCTCGATCTTGATCGAGACCGAGAACCTCGCCCGCGCCGACGACGACGAGCTTCGACTCTGTCTGGACAGCCTGGCCGCGCAGAGGGTGTCTCTCGAGACCGCCGATCAGGTCCTCCTGCTTTGCGGCTCCCACGTTCCGGCAGAAGTCCTCGCCAGCTATCGCAGTCGCTACCCCTGGCTCGAGACCCTGGCGCTGGCGCCCGGAGTCGAGTACTACGAAGCCAAGACCGCCGGTCTCGAGGCCAGTTCCGGTGACATCGTCATCTTCTGCGACTCGGACTGCGCCTACTCAGTCGACTGGCTCGAGTCGATACTCGACCTGTTCGCCAACCGCGAAGACGTCGCGGTGATCGCCGGTGAGACCGTCATGCCGGACGCCACCTGGTTGGGCGCGACCATGCAGCTCTGTCACATGTTTCCCGGCAGGCTCACTGACGAGGAGCCGGCGCCTACTCGCAACTACTGGGCAAACAACGTCGCCTTCAGGCGCCAAGCGCTCGTACGGTGTCCGCTACCCACCGATCTCCGGCTGTACCGCGGCCACTGCACCCTCCACGCTCGCCAGCTGCGTGATCTCGAGCAGCTGATCGTCAAGCACCCCAAGGCCCAGGCTCTTCACGCGACCCCCAACGGACTGTCGCACGTCGTCTGGCGCTTCTTGATGAAAGGTCACGACAAGGCACACCAGTTCTGGATGCATCGCGGCTCAACGACCCCGAACCTCGCCACCAGAGCCGCTTGGAGTCCTTTTGTCCTGCGCGAGACCCTTTCGTCGATTCGTCACGTTCTGCGAGAGCGCTGCCGAAGCCGCTCCAGGCGCTTCCTGGCAGCCGCCCTCCCGCCTGCCCTCGCGTGTCACACCTTGGTCGTCGTCGGAGCCCTGACGGCCACGGTCTTCCCGACCGCGCTGCTGAGCCTCTCGAGACGACTGGAATCCAGCTGACCGGCCTTTTTCGAGGCTTCATCGATCCGGGCGAGGCTTGGTCCACCGCATTAGCGAGCGAGTGAGAGGAACAGCGAGGAGGTGAGTGGCAGATGACAAACCACAGCAACGATCCCCGAACCGACCCTCGCCGCGTCAAGCCAACGGTGAATCTCGGTCTCGCCCTGCGAGCTCTGCTTCTCGCTGGGCTCTGCGTCATGGCCGCAGCCGCGACCTGGTCACAGCAACCACTCAAGCCCTCACGCAGCTTTCACGAGCTCTGGCGGATCCAGGCTCCGGAAGCCCGGCAAGGACCGGCCGCCGACGCTGACTCCATCTACCTGGTCAGCAACCAGACGATCGCCAAGTTCGACAAGACGACGCGCGCACGTCTGCTGACCTGGCAAGCCGCACCCGAGACCGGCATCGTGCACCTCAACAGCGGTCTCGTTCGTGGCGACAAGCTCTACTGCGCCCACTCGAACTACCCCGACGTTCCGATGGCGAGCTCCATCGAGATCTTCGACACCGAGACACTCGCGCACGTCGAAACGATCAACCTGGGACTCCAGCAAGGATCGGCGACCTGGGTGGACTTCCATCGCGGCTCCTGGTGGGTCGGATTCGCCAACTACGAAGGCCGAGGAGGCGCCCCGGGTCGAGGTCCCGCCTGGAGCCACGTGGTCCGCTACGACGAGACGTGGCGCCCCACCGGCGGCTACCTGTTACCCCAGGAGGTGGTCGACAGGTTCGGGACGCGGAGCAACTCCGGAGGCGTCTTCGGACCGGACGGTCTGCTCTACGCCACAGGCCACGACGCGCCCGAGATCTACGTCCTCCGATTGCCCGACGCGGGCGGGGCGCTCGAACTGGTCGAGATCCTGCCGGCGCCCGCAGAGGGCCAGGGACTCGCCTGGGACCCGGTAGATCCGGGCGTCGTGTACACACTGATCAAGGCTGAGCGCGAGGTCGTCGCCTCGCGTCTGGTTCCGGCCCCGGTGGCAGCCCACGAGCGCCTCCTGATTGCTCATCGCGGCGGAGTCGTCGACGAAGACACTCCCGAGAACAGCTTCGCCGCAATGGACCTGGCCCTCGCCCGCGGTTACGAAATGGTCGAGATCGACCTTCGACGTAGCCGTGACGGTGTCGCCGTGGTCCACCACGACACGGACTTCATGCGCTTCTACGGAGATTCGAGGCGCGTCGAGGACCTGGACTGGCAAACGATCAGCAAGCTGAGGACGGTGCGTGGCAACTACCGACCGCTGCGCCTCGAAGAAGTCGTCCGCCGCTACGCCGGGAGACTGCGCTTCATGCTCGACACGAAAGTCGGAGGCCCGGCGTTTTTGCAAAGGATCGAAGCCATCCTGAGAAGTGCCGGGGCTCTCGAGTCCGCCTATGTGATCGGCACCGCCGAATCCCGACGCTTTTTCACCGGCAAGGCACTGGTTGGCCTCCCTCTCGGTCGGCTCGAAACTGCGGCCGAAGCGGGTGAGCGCGTCGCGGAACGGTACTTCCTCTTTGCCCATGGACGTGACCTCGGAGCGGTAGAGCTCAACCGGGCCCGGGCCCTGGGAGTTCGCGTCGTTCCGTCGATCAACACGTTCCACTACTACGACTTACCCAGCCCTAGGGCAACCGCGAGGCGCGACACCGAGCGCATGCTCAGTCTCGGAGTGAGCGAGTACCAGATCGATTCGACGTTCGATGTCTGGCTGAGACCCTGAAGCGGACACCGGCGGCCGCTGTTCACAGGCGCGCTCGAGCGCCTCGAAGGTCCTCACAAAGCCTTCACCCGACCGCAGCTCGACTGCTGCTATAAAGCAGTCAACTTCTTTGTATGAACGCGTTGCGCAAGCGGACGAAGGGGAGTCCGTGCGCTCGCAGTTGACCATCCCGATCGATCCACCCAAGAGGGCCTTTGACGTGACTATCCAATCCGTCTGTCCACAGCGTTCGTCTTCATTTCGCACGTGTCAGCCGCTGGCCAATCAGTGGTCTTCGCGATGGCTGCTCGGCCTGGTCACCATGCTGCTCTTCCTGTGCGCGGCGAGTGCACAGGCCCAGGTCGGGATCAACGAGATCCGCATCGACCAGCCGAGCACCGACAACGACGAGTACTTCGAGCTCTCGGGCGCGCCCGCGACCGTCCTCGACGGCTTCACCTATCTGGTCATTGGTGATGGGACTGGAGGCAGCGGCGTCGTCGAGGCCGTCGTGGACCTGACTGGCCAGGCGCTCGATGCGAGCGGCTTCCTCGTGGCCGCCGAGGCCACATTCGGGCTCGGTACCGCAGACTTGACGGCTGATCTCAACTTCGAAAACAGCGACAACGTCACTCACCTGCTCGTCCAGGGGTTTACGGGAGCCAACGGCCAGGACCTCGACGCGAACGACGACGGCATTCTCGACGTCGAACCCTGGAGCGCCGTCTCTGACTGTCTCGCCCTCGTCGAGAGCGTCGGCAGCGGTGAGCTCACGTACTGCACCAACTCGCTCGGACCGGACGGCACCTTCGTACCCGGACACGCCGTCCTCTGCCCGTCCGGCTGGACAGTTGGAGCGTTCGACACCACGACCGGCGATGACA
>JANQPS010000571.1 GCA_028285365.1 Thermoanaerobaculia bacterium
GAGCAGCAAGAAGTGGTGTGTGCGGTAGAGCTCGATGGGACCGTGCCGCCACAGCGACAGGCTCCGTCGATTGGCACTGATCTCGGCGATTCGCAGCTCGCCGTCTTCCTCGCGGATCTCGAGCTCCCACGGATCGACGAACGATGGGTGCTCCCGGAGCTCGGCGATGTCGTAGCGCAGGAGCGCGCGCACGATCAACGACTCCGGATCGACTCCTGGCTCCGGCGGTGCAATCAGCTCGAGACTGACGTTGTCGAGGTCGAGCTGGTGAAGTCGCCCCAGGATCTCGCGCTCTTGGAGCCGGCGAGTTTGCACGAAGGTCTCCAGATAACCGGTGTAGTCCAGTTTGCCGAGCGCTCGTGCGTGCGCGGTCAGAAGCTCCTGGATCGGGGGGCGAGGGGTCAGATCCAGCGACGTCAGCTGAACCTCGGTCGGCGAAGTGTCCAGGTTCTGAGCGATGCCGGACGGGAGTCTGGCGGGTACGAAGTCGATGGGTGTGAAACCGGGGACCTCGAGAGCCCAGGAGTCCATCGTGCTGGCGAACCTTGCGGCTTCGACGGCGAACAGCAGCCAGATGCGATGTTTGGCTTTTGGCGGGATGCCTCCTCGGGTCCTGAGCCCGAGGAGCGAGGCACTGGCGGTGACCGCCTGCGCACCGACGCCGTCTTCGTCGACGAGGACAAACTGTTTGGTTTCGTACGACGGCAGCAGGCCGAAGCGGTCGTCACTGGTGTTCTCGAAGAGGACGCTGAGGCGAACGCCGAGATCGTCCTGCCCGTAGCCTTCGATACTCACGACGATCGAAGAGAGTGCCAGTGAGAGTCCCTGGGTGCGGGGAATCGGGGTGCTGTCGCTCGGCGGGGGCGTGCGCTCGCTGGCTCCGACCGAGGCTCGAGGGGGCGGGGAACCGTCCGGCCGGGTGCCGTTGCCCTGGGCCGCCTCTCGTCGGCCGTCCCCGCAGGCGAACGCCGAGATCAGGAGCACGAGTAGGAGGAGGACAGATCGAAACATCGGAATGAGAGAGTATGGGCAGTCCCGGGAGGTTTTTCCACCCCTTTCTCTCCGAGGTCCGGGTGGATTTGGCCCTGCCAAGAGCTTCCGTTCCGGATAGAATCGACTTCCCATGCGTTCGCCAACCCCTTTTGTACGTGAGAGTTGGCGCCTCTTCGCTCAGCTGGTCGGAGCCAGATTGCCTCTAAGGTGTTTGCTCGTTTCGGTGATGTCTCTCGGCCTCGTCGCAGGTGGAGCGGCAGGCCAGCGCATGGCGCTGAGCCAGGTGGTACAGAAAGATACGTCGCCTCCTGCGCTGCGCGTCTATCTCGATCTGCTGGACAACTCGGGGCAGGCCGTCAGCATCTTCAGCGGCGCCAACCTGCAATCGACTCTAGGTGCCGAGGCGCTCGAGACTGGGAGCGTCGAGCCGTTCGAGAGCTCAGGGGAAGGGATGGCGATCGTCTTCATGGTCGACATCTCGGCATCCCTGGACGCACAGCAGTTCGCGGAGATTCGCCTGGCGATCGAATCCTGGCTCGATCGATTGAGAGGGATCGATCGCGCTGCCCTGATCGCCTTCGGTTCCACCAGCCAGTTGCTGGTCGACTACACAGACGACTTCGCTCGAGTGCGCAACGCCTTGCGCGAACTGGGGCCCACCGACCGCGATACCTTGTTGAATCGAGCCCTGCTGGATGCCTTGGAGCTCGGGGAGCGAGTCGACGGTGATCTACCGGGCCGGCGGGCGATCGTCGTGCTCACGGACGGGCGTGACGAAGGCAGCAGCATTGCCTTCGACGACGTTCTCGACCGTATTCGCCAGGATCCGCTGCCGATCTACACCATTGGCCACAGTCGTCTGTCAGAACCGCAACGCGGCCAGTATCTCGACGTCCTCAAGCGGCTCTCTGCCAACTCGGGAGGCGTCTTCTTCGAGTCGCGATCGACGGGCTTTGCCGAGGCCTACGCGAGCATCGATCAGGCGATCTCGCGGGTGTGGGCAATCGACCTCACGTGTGCTCGCTGCGTGGCCGACGGGAGTCCGAGGCGACTCCAGGTCAACGTCTCGGTGGGCAACCGAGTGTTGACGGAAGGCCGAGACATCCGTCTGCTCCCACCGCCCGAGGGATTTAGGACACCGTCGTCGACTGACGGAGCCGATTCTGGAGCCAGCACGGAAGTCTCAGCTGTTCCGGGAGATGAGGCGTCGACCCCTTCCAGTGACGGCGAGTCGGACGAGGCCGACGGCGGTGGCGGACTCGGTGCGGTTTTTGCGGGACTGCTCTTGCTCGCGGCGGGTGGCGCGGTTGCTGCCGGCTTGATTCTCAGAGCTCGTCAGAAGAAGGCGCCTTCGGAGCCTCAGCTCCTCGAGGTCAGGCCGCCCGCCGCACCCGGAGCAGAGAATCCGGGCTCCCCGACGGCACCCGCCTTCGACGCCACTCACGGCGACAGCTCGACCAGCGGGACCCTGCCGTCGCTCACGAGGCCCACCCAGACAGCGGGAGCTCAGGGCGAAGTGCAGATCGCTCCCGTGTCCGCTGGCCCCGGCTTCGTGGATGACTCGACCGAGGACAGCATCGTGCTCGAGCCGCCGGTTGGTGGCGACGTCGGTCCAGAAGACGAGACCGTCGAGTTCGGGTTCGACAAAGAGGCTGCGCGGGCTGCACTGGCGGAGCGCGATGACCAGGTCGAGCTCGATCCGCCGCTGCCATACCTCGAGACGCAAGGCTCCTACGCAGGCCCCATAGAGCCTCTGTCCGAATCCGAGGAACTCGAGGTCGAGCCGCGCATGGTGCGGCTCGTCACCGTGCGCGGGGACAAC
>JANQPS010000573.1 GCA_028285365.1 Thermoanaerobaculia bacterium
GCGAGTGGCCCGGCGGAAAGCGAGCCGCTTCGCATCATGAGAGCGTTTGCAATGCCTCCGAAGGAGTGCTATGAATGGGCTGGCGTCGGAGGATCGTCAAGATGACCACTCCGCCCGACTAGCGGCAGACCGGGTTAGCACTTGTGAAAGTGCTCGCAACCCACCCTCACTTTGCCGTGAACGTGAGTGCTCGACCGTCTCCTCGATCATCCCAACCATCCCGTTGGCCGCGATCTGGAATCCGGGTCCGATTGCACTCGGCACAGGGCAACGTCCAGGTGAAATCCGAGCGTCGGGGTCCGATCAGATGCGCGTGATGTCCGCCGAGACGATGCGGTGGCCATCCTCATCCAAGGGAGACACATTTTGCGGTTTGTGCTGCGGTCAAAGATCCACAGGGCAACGATCACGGACAACAACCCCCACTACGTGGGCAGCGTCATCGTAGACCGCGACCTCATGGACAAGACGGACATGTGGGACTACGAGAAGGTACTCATCTGCAACGTCACCAATGGCAACAGATGGGAAACGTACGTGCTGCCCGGCGAACGTGGTGCCGGCGAAGTGTCGGTCCAGGGGGCCGGGGCCAAGCTCTGCGAGAAGGGCGACTGCGTCATCATCCTTGCCTTCGAGGCTACCGAAGAGCCGCTCTTTCCGAAGATGATTCTCGTCGACGAGGACAACAAGTTCGTCGAGTATCTACACGGCGCCACCGAAGGGGTTTTCCATGGGTGGTGGTAGCTTCACCGAGGCGGACACCGAGCGCTTCTACGACTCACAGGACAGTCACTATCGGACGTTCTGGGACAGCGAAGGCAGTCTCCACTGGGGCGTCTTCGATGAGCGCACCGGCAACGACTTCCTGAAGGCATCCGCAAACCTAAACGAGATCATGGCGCAGAAGGCGCTCATCGATGAGAAGTCCACAGTCATCGACCTCGGCTGTGGCAACGGGAACACGTCGATATGGCTCGCGGAGACGCACGGCTGCGAAATCCTCGGAGTGGATCTGAGCGGCGTGCGGATTGACAACGCTGCCGCCGCGCTCGCGAGCCGCTCCCACGAGCTACGACAGCGAGTGCGTTTCGAGAAGGCCTCCGTCACCGCTCTCCCGCAGGAGGAAGCCTCCTTCTCGCACGCGTGGAGCCAGGCCACGTTCTATCACGTTCACGACAAAGCCGCCGCGCTTCGGGAGGCGTATCGAGTCCTAAGACCCGGGGGTATCCTCATCTTCGACGACCTTATCAAACCAGCGTCCGAAGTTAGCGAGATGGCTCGCGAGTACGTCTACAATCGCCTGCTCTTCGACACCGACTACGATTTCGAATCCTACCAGGATGCACTCCGGGCCGCCGGCTTCGAAGTCCTCGACGCCGCCGATCTCTCGGAGCACCTCGCGAGGAGCTATGCGCGGCTCGCAGAGTTGGCAGATGGAGCTTCCGGCGACGATGGACATCTTCGCGCCCTCGCTTTCGCCTACCAGAAGATGGTCACCTGCATCGAAAACGACGAGGTCGGCTGGGCGATGTACGCCTGCCGCAAGTAGTGAGGAGTAGCACCGGTGACCCAACGCCGTGAGAACGTCGTCCAGTGGGTCTACGCGGCGGCGAACGACGACCAGCTGGCGGAGCGATACGACGAGTGGGCCAACACGTACGAGGAGGACCTGGATCGGGACTTCGGGTGGAGCGGCCCGTCGCTCGCCGTCGACATGGCTCTGAAGTACGTGCCGAGAGACGCGCGGGTGCTCGATGCGGGAGCTGGCACGGGACTCGTGGGGCAGTTGCTGGCGGACCGCGGGTACACGGAGCTCGTCGCGATGGACCTCTCCGAGGGGATGCTGCGGGAGGCACGCAAGAAGGGCGTGTACGGAGAGCTCCACCGCATGGTCATGGGCGACGCGCTGGGCTTCCCTTCGGATTCGTTCGACGCAGTCATCAGCGTCGGCGTCCTCACGGTCGGCCACGCTCCCGCGAGCTCTCTCGACGAACTCGTTCGCGTCACTCGGCCCGGGGGGCACATCGTCTTCACGCTGCGTCCCGACGTCTTCGAGCAGGGCGGATTCCGGGAGAAGCAGGCAGAGCTCGAGTCCGCGGGCAGGTGGAAGCACGTCGACGTGAGCGCGCCCGTTCAGGTGCTCCCGAAGGGCGAGCCTGAGGTGCTTCATCAAGTCTGGGTGTATCAGATCAGGTAGAGGAACGCGTTCAGTGCTTCGTCAAGAAGCGACTGCAAGCGGAAGGGGCGTCGGATGGAATTCGGCTTGAACGCCGAGCAGCAGCTGATCGTCGACACCGTCCGGAGCTTTGTCGAGAACGAGTTGTATCCGCTGGAAGCAGAGGTGGAGAGGACGGGTTCGCTCGATCCGGACATCGGGAAAGAGATCGAGAAGAAGGTGATCGATCTCGGCTTCTACGCGGCGAACATCCCGCAGGAGTTCGGTGGTGGTGGGCTGGACACGCTGTCGTTCACGCTGCTCGAAAGGGAGTTGGGCCGCACCTCCATGGCCCTCAACCATCACTTCGGGCGACCGTCCGCCATCCTGTGTGCGGGCACCGACGAACAGAAGGAGACGTACCTCTATCCCAGCGTCCGTGGGGAGCGGATGGACTGCCTCGCGATCACGGAGCCCGACGCTGGCTCTGACGTGCGATCGATGCGCACCATCGCTCGCAAGGACGGCGACGATTACATCCTCAACGGCACCAAGCACTTCATCAGCCACGCGGACATCGCCGACTTCGCGATCGTCTTCGCCGCCACCGGGAGCGACGAGTCGCCCCGGGGCACGCGGCAACGCATCACTGCCTTCCTGGTGGACCGCGGAACTCCTGGATTCGAGATCAAGGATGGCTACCAGTCCGTCTCGCACCGAGGCTACAACAACTGCATCCTGACGTTTGACGAATGCAGGATACCGAGCACGCAGATCCTCGGCGAGGAAGGCGCGGGCTTCGACATAGTTAACACCTGGCTGTTCGGCACCCGACTGACAGTGGCCGCAATGTCCGTCGGTCGCGCTCGACGCGCCTTCGACCTCTGTCTCGACTGGTGCGTCAATAGAAAGCAGTTCGGTCAGGCGATCGGCAAATTCCAGGGCACATCGTTCAAGCTGGCTGACATGGTCACTGAGATCGACGCAGCGGACTTCCTGACGCTCTCAGCGGCGTGGAGGATCGACCAGGGTCTCGAGGCCGACCGGCACTGCTCTCAGGCGAAGCTCTTCGCCACGGAGACCCTGGCTCGCGTCACCGACGATGGGGTGCAGATCTTCGGCGGTATGGGCTTGATGGACGAGTTCCCCATGGAGCGGTTCTGGAGGGATGCACGCGTCGAGAGGATCTGGGACGGAACGAGTGAGATCCAGCGCCACATCATCTCACGGAGTCTTCTCCGACCACTGGAGGCATAGAGCCGTGGCCGACGTCACTTCTGCGCGCAAGCTGTCACGTCTGCTGCATCCGGAGTCGATTGCGGTCGTCGGCGGGAGCGTCGCCGAGGAAGTCATCAAGCAGTGCGACGCCATGGGCTTTGCCGGGGAGATCTGGCCGGTGCATCCGACTCGTGCGGAAATCGGAGGTCGTCGCTGCTTCGCGACGGTCGACGCCTTGCCATCGGCACCCGACGCTGCCTTCCTTGGGGTCAACAGGAACGCGACGATCGAACTCGTGAGAGCGCTCTCGCTCGCGGGCGCGGGCGGAGCGGTGTGCCACGCCTCGGGCTTCCGCGAATCGGCGGGAGAGGGGCCCGCGCTGCAGGAGGAGCTCCTCGAGGCAGCGGGCGCTATGCCGATCGTCGGACCCAATTGCATCGGGCTGATCAACTACCTCGATGGCGTGCCCCTGTGGGCCGACCAACACGGTGGCATCAGGGTCGAGCGGGGGGTCGCCGTCATCTCGCAGAGCGGCAACATCGCGATCAACGCCTCGATGAATCAGCGCGCTCTGCCGCTCGCGTATCTATTCTCGCTGGGGAACCAAGCCAGCGTTGGTGTCTCGGATGCCGTCTCGGCGTGTTTGGACGACGAGCGGGTCACGGCGATTGGGCTCTATCTCGAGGGCATCGATGATGTCACGGCGT
>JANQPS010000590.1 GCA_028285365.1 Thermoanaerobaculia bacterium
CGCCGAAGGATGGGACGAAGACTTTTTTCAGCGCGTGGGTCTCAGGCTCGGTATCGAGGTGCGCTAGCGCACGAGGTCGAGACGAGGCCGACCCTGGCGCCGAGGCATTGCAGCAACAGCTGCGAGCGCAGTGCGAACAGTCGTCCTCATGATCCCCAGGCTGTGCTGAGTCTGCGCGTGCGGAGTGACAGCTTCCGGAGGAGTCGGAGGCAACCGCCGGAGCTCCGGTGTGCTGCTCGTGGTGACTCTCAGAGTGCTCCTCGGGATGGCTGGGACAGCGCTGCTCGATCGGCGCAAGCGCACCCCCGGCCAGCAGGAGCGCCAGAGCACATGCGATCAGTGGCCGTGCGAGGTCTGTCGCCGTGAAGCGCATCGTGTGCCGATGCTAGAAGCGCGAGACTCACGGGTCGTCCGGGAGCCTCGGATGTGCCGTGAATGGTCGGTTTTCCGCCGCGAACGCCTCTCGTGGCGGCGTCTTGTTGGCTGTTGTCGCTGTTCGCTGTCGGCGAGGCGCCATCAGCGCCGCGGCACCACCTCGCGGAACTCGGTCCGTGTGGTGACGACCTCTTCGAGCCGCAGAGTCAGCTCGGTCCCCTCAGCGATCTCCACGTCTTCGCCCCTCTTCTTGGCCACCCTGGCCGTGCCGGCTGCGGCGCCTGCCGCCGCCCCGACCGCTGCGCCTTCGCCGTCACCCAGGACGGCTCCGAGGATCGCTCCGGCCACGGCCGCACCGGCGATCTTGAACTTGTCCTTCTTCTTGTTCGTGCCGAGCTCGAGCAGGCTCGCTCGGATCTCATAAGAACGGCCGGCGTGGATCAGGCGCTCGATCTCGATGCCGAGAGCGGCCTGTCCGCCAACCCGACGCAGCTTGCGTGCTTCGGTGACGCGGCCTTCGACGATCGTTCCCGCCGGGAGCAAGACCCGCCCGTCGTTGCCGTAGAGGTCCTCGGACAACTCCGCCTCGAAGAGATCACCAACCTGCTGAGTAGCGCTCGACAGCGTCTCCGTCATGGTGATGCTCAGCTCGAGGCCGGGCTCCAGGTGCTCACTGATGTCGATCGGCTCGGTGTCGACCTCACGAGGTGCCTGCCAGTCTTCGGTGCGCGCGCGAGAGCCCGCGGGCGTGCTGCTCTCGCCCGTGCGCCAGCTCTGGTCGCCTGACCACGATGTCGGGAGTGGATCTTCGGCGTCGGCGACGGTGGTCGTGGACTCCTCTCGAGACGCCGACTCCGGGGGTGAGGGTGCAGATGGCTCGACCGTGGAATGTTCCGCTATCTCGACCTCTCGGCTGGGCTCTTCGCTCGGTTCGGACGGTTCCTTGGTTCCTGAAGTCGTCTCTGAGGTCGTCGTCCCAGTGGGCTCTGAAGGAGAGGCGGAACTGGCGACGACCACCTCCTCTTCCGCCTTCTCTTCCGACTCTTGTTCGGTCTTGGCTGTTGGCTCCGCGCGCTCAGCCGCAGCCTTCTCGAGACGCTGGATCTCCTCCTCGCGGCGAGCGAGCTCTTCTAGACGTCTGTCTTGGGCCTCTTCCAGCTCGGCGAGCCTCTGTTCACGCTCAGCGATCTCGGCGAGTCGCTCGGTGTCCTCGTCCAATAGAGGAGTGGAGGGCTCAGCGGCAACCTCTGGATCGGTGGGCGGGAGAGTTGGTGGAGCAGGCAGGGCCTCAGCCGTTGGCGCGGGGGCCTCTGCGGGGAGAGCCGCCGCGTCGACCTGTTCGGCTGCGTCGGGCGAGCAAGCCGCCAACAGCACCAACGTTACGATCAAGGACAGCGATAACGCCGCGGTGTTGCCGATCGTCGAATGTTCTCGGCGCGCAGTGCGTGGTTTCCAGGCCATGGTGCAGTCTCCTCGAGCCGTGCCCAATTCTCTCCGGCACAGCGTCGAAAACGTAGCTGATCGAGTGCACATTCCTGGAATGCTCGCACAGCCTATCGACTCGGTCTCCTCTTGACCTTTCCGGGCACCATTCTGATCAGGCCGCGGCGCCCGTCGATCGTGACCTCCATGTACTGGAGCAGGGAGTATCCGATCACTCCACCAAAGCCGCTGTCTCGTCGGCCGAAACGGTCGAGATCGATCACCTTGATGTTGCGGTGCTCCTGCTGCACTCCTGGGAAGAGCAGAACCGTGTCGCCATGGATCTCCTGGACCGTTTCGACCTCCCCGGAGATCCCCTGGATGACCACGTTGCTGGCTCGAAGCCGACCGAGCTGCTCGCCGATTCGCGTGGAGAGCACGGTTGCCCAGGCCCCCGTGTCGAGCAGGAAGTAGGTCTCGATCTCATTGTCGATCAGGGCCGGCATGATGACGTCGTGACCGAAGAGGCGAACCGGAGCCCATCCTTGTGGCACGCTGCTGTTCGAACGTTCGTAGGGCTCCTGGCGCTGGTGCTTCGGATCGGCTTCGTGCCAAGCGGGATGAGCAGTGAGGACCAGACGGAGCTGAGGAACGTCCATGGTCACCAGGAAGTCGTTCCACAGCCAGTCGATTCCGGCGATGAGTTGCGCCTCACCATCGCCGAACACTTCATCGTCCATTACGGACACCACGCAATCGCGATACTCGAGATTCCCCACCGAGATGCGCTCGACGACGCCGAGCCACGCGTCTCGGGCGCCCTCGTCCCCGACGCCCAGGATTTGCGTCGAGCCGATGCGCTTCGCGCCGACTCTCTGAGCTATCGACTGGGCGATCGTGATTCCGGAGGCACCCGTATCGAGGAGCGTCCGCTGCGGCTTGTCGTCGTTGACCGCAGTGTTGAATCCGAGCCGGTCGTCTCGGCCTGGCTTGGGACGGAACTGGCGTAGTTTCAGGTCGTAGGTCTTGCGTGGCGAAGCGAGCCGGCAGGAGTCGCGATTCTCGAAGGCCAGCCTCCAGGATTTGGGATCCGACATCCGCGGAATCAGCTGTTCCAGCTCTTCATCCGTCAACAGCTCGAGAGCCAGGTCGCTCCAGAATCCGCTGGCTCCCTGATCGAGTGCGAGTCGCAGGTACTTGACGGCCGAGCGCCGTCGGCGCTCGGCCAGGAAGAGCCGGGCGAGGCCAAGCTGAGCGTCCGAGGACGGAGGTTCGATCTGGGCTGCCTGGTAGAAGGCTGCGCCGGCTCCGTTGAGGTCGGCGAGGCGCAACGCGACGCGTCCTTTGAGAGCCAGGCTCGAGCTCGAGTCGGGGTCCTGGGAAGCCAGCTTGTCAGCCGTGCTTTTTGCCTCATCGAGACGATCCAGTCTCAGCAGAGCGAGAACCCTGAGGTGCTGAACCTCGGCGCTCGCGCGGGCTTGGGGTTCGAGCGCGTCGATCTCGGTGAGTGCCCAGCTTGCGCTACCGATCTGTGCGGCAGTGCGGATAGCAAGCAGGGGATCGGCTGTGGACTCCTCCTGAGCCGAGGCGGGCTCCGCCTTCACCTGCAGCCCGGCGCTCGCTTGGGTCCTCGATGTCTCGGGAGGCTGGCTTCGGAGCCTCTCTGACGAGGCGAGCACCAGTGTCGCCGCGCAAGCCCACAACAAGAGTCTCAACGGATTCCCAGCGGCGCGAGAACACTTCTCGGACATCGTCTACCTCCGGCTCGGTGTGGGGTTGCTGTGGCTGCTAACGGCAGCTGATCGGTTAGTGGACCACCTGACTCATGAGACGTCCCTTGTGGCGGGATTTCGCGTAATCAACCGATGGAGTTGGTGCCTACAATGCTCAATCGCTCGCCTTCTGGAGTTATATTGCGGTCCATGAGTGTAAGGATCTTAAACACAAAGCTGTGTGGCCGATTGGGCGCGGCGATTTCTCTCCAGATTCTCTCGTTGGGAGCTCTTGCCCAGTCGGCTGAGGTTGCCGGGCAACGAACCGATCTGCTCACCTTCGCTCGCGGCACGGTGTTCGTCAGTCAGACCGGGCTCTCGACTGGAAGCGCGAGCGGCGCTCTGCTCGCCATCAACGGCGATCCCTATCGCATGGGCGTGGGGAGCGATGCCCAGCTGCCAGTGTCGTTCGTCTTCAAGCTCCCTGCGTCGACCACTTTTGATCGGTTTGCCGTGCCAAACGTGTTCGAGCAACCGGGCAACGTCACTTTCGTGAAGACCGTGACGGTCGAGGGTTCGCTCGACGGTCCCGAGACTGGCTATCAGGAGCTGGCGCGCTTCGAGCTCGAGGTCCATGGCCCAAACCAGGATGTGACCGAAATCGTTCCCGAGGTCCAGACTCCGGTTCGCTGGATCCGAGTGACGTTCGACGGCGGCATCAACATCGAAGAGGGCGAAGAAGGCAAGACCAACATCTGGTTCAGTGAGCTCATTGGTAACGGTACTCAGGAGCCGCGTGAGCTGTCGGACGCTTTTGACGGAGTCTGGGCGTTCAAGCTTGCCGAGCGACTCGATGCGGACGGCATCCCGCTGGCCCTCGAGCAGGACGGCACGACCATCTCGGGCTGCCTGGGCACGATCCGCATCAACGGCACCGTCAACGGCGCCATCGCGCGCGCTACCGGGGTCGACACCCGCAACGAGCACCCGAGCGCCTTCATCCTGGTGGCTGACGAAGACGGCACGATCCACGGCCTCTGGTCGCGCAATCGCGGACGCTTCGGCGCACGCGTTGCGGTGACTGATCCCGACCTGACCTCCGCACCGTGCACCCAGGAGCCACCACCCGAGATCAAGGCCTGCGGTGCGTCGGTCTACGTCAACTTCGACGTCAACTCCGCCACTATTCGCCCGGAGAGTGAGCCCGTCCTCAGCGACCTCTACGACCGCCTCGTCTCAGAGGAGGCGGGTCGGGTCTCCGTCGTCGGCCACACGTCGACCGAAGGCAGTGTCGAGCACAACCTCGACCTCTCCAAGCGTCGCGCACAGGCGATCGTCGACGACTTGGTCGAGCGCGGCTTCGACGCCTCCAGCATCTCGGCCACGGGAGAAGGGGAGTCGAAGCCGCTCATCAAACCCGACAAGACCGAGACCGCCCGCGAGCTCAACCGAAGAGTCGAGATCGCCTGCTCGTAAGTGTCTTCAATCTCGAGGCGCCTACCGCATCAAGAAGCCGGGACTCCATCCTGCTCGCGTTGTGGGATTGACCAATATCGGTGTCATCCCGAACAGAGTGAGGGACCTCGACCCACGAGGTGCGCTCGACGAGCGCCTTAGCGTCGTCGCGATGACCCTCCAACTAGAGCAGTTCGCCTCCCAGGCCATCGAAGGCCAAGGTCGATCGCAGAGTCTTCGTCGGGTCGTGTCCCTTTCGACACGCCTCTACGCCTGTCTTGGCGATGCACCACAGAAGGAGCCTCGCCATGTCCTCTCTCCTCCGCTCGCTCACCTGCGGTCTCAAGCCGCTCATTGTGTGCTCTTTCATCCTCGGCTGGTTCCCAACTCCCGTGGCGGCGCATGCCACCGACGAAGGACGACGCGTCATCGCCGGCGCCAGTCTGATCTTCGGCGACGGGTTCGAGAGCACCACGCCATGCGCCTGGTCCAACTTCGCCGAGACCGAAGCCCCTGTCGTGCGCGTGGACGACTTCGTGGTGGCTTTGGGCACCACACGAGAGATGCAGGTCGAAGCTTTCGACTGTCAGGGAGATTCCGTGGCCTTCCTCGCCGAGCCGCTGCCGCTGCCGAGCGGTGCTACCTTGGACTCGTCGACCGGCGTCTTTTCGTTCACGCCTCAGCCAGAGCAGGTGGGGAGCTTCGATCTCACCTTCATCGCCACGGACGGTACAGCCTCGTCTTCGGACACCGTCACGGTGACGGTTGATCCAGGGGCAGTTGGCCCGACCTCGCTGACCGGCCGGGTTCCCGACGCCAACGACTCGGCGCTGGGCATCGTGACCCCGATCGTGGGAGTGACGGTGAGCGTCCTCGGCAGTGGCACGAGCTTCGTGACCGACGCTCAGGGCCGTTTTGTGCTGACGCCGATCGGGAGTGGCCTGCAGGTGCTCGACCTGGACGCGGCGACGTCACTGCCGGCTCCGAGCGGCGACGCCTATGCGAGCTTTCGGGAGGCGATCACGATCATCGACGGCGTGACCAACACCATTTCCAGGCCGCTCTACCTGCCGAGGCTCGACGGCACGAGCGCGACGGTCGTCGATCCCGCTCAGACGACTCTCGTGACGGATCCTGGCCTCGGCAT
>JANQPS010000610.1 GCA_028285365.1 Thermoanaerobaculia bacterium
GGCTCGACCGCTGTCTCTGGAGTGGTTCTGATCTCCGACGGTGCGGAGACTGGCGACGGCAGTCTTGCCGAGAGCCTGCTGACCCTGCGCTCTCGGTCGTTGCCGGTCTACCCGATCGGACTCGGCGAAGAGAGCTTCTCGTCGGATCTCGAAGTGGCGCGGGTCCAGGCTCCGTCGACGGTGCTCAAAGACTCGACGGTTCAGGTCGACGTGACCCTCGCTCAGAACGGATACGCCGGACGCACGGTCAAGCTCGACGTCGAGGACGAGGGACGGATCGTCGCGTCAGAAGAAGTCGAGCTTCCTGCGAATGGTGAGGCGACCGTGGTGCCGATCGCGTTCACGGCGAGTGAAGCTGGAGCCCGCGAGTACCGTTTTCGAGTGTCGTCGGGTAGCGATTCGGAAGCGGTGATGGGCAACAACCAGCGGCTGGTTCTCCTCGACGTCCAGGACCGGCGGGACAAGATCCTGTACTTCGAGGGCGAGCCGCGCTACGAGGTGAAGTTCCTCAAGCGTGCCGTGGACGATGACGAAGGACTCCAGCTGGTCACGCTCGCCCGGATCGCCGAAAACCGCTTGAGTCGTACAGCGGTCGATTCGGCCGACGAGCTTGCCGATGGGTTCCCGACCACCCGCGAAGAGTTGTTCCAGTACCGTGGTCTGGTGCTCGGCAGTATCGAGGCCAGCTACTTCACGTACGAACAGATGCGGATGATCTACGACTTCGTGTCCCAGAGAGGTGGGGGACTGCTCGTGATCGGCGGCGCCAACGCGCTCTCCGAGGGTGGCTACCAGGGGACGCCGGTCGACGAGCTGCTGCCGGTGGAACTTGGCGAGCAGAGTGAAGTCGAATTCTTCAGCTTTGTCGACGTACGCCCCACCCGTCTCGGCAGATCCCATCCGGCAACTCAGCTTGCCGGAGACGTGGACGGATCGCTCGAGGTCTGGGAGAGCCTGCCTGCCCTTTCGACGCTGAATCGTCTCGACCGACTCAAGCCCGGAGCTACCAGTCTGCTCGAAGGAGTGCTCGAAGACGGCGGAGAGGAACAGATCGTTCTGGCGTATCAGAGATTCGGGCGCGGGCACGCGATCACCTTCAGCATGCAGGACAGCTGGCGCTGGCAGATGAAGATGCCGCTCGAGGATCGCTCGCACGAGACGTTCTGGCGGCAGGTGCTGCGCTGGCTCGTCAGCTATGTGCCGGAGCAGGTCGAGCTCAGGGTGGGTTCCGGCCGAGTCCAGGTGGACGAAGAGTTCGAGTTCACCGCCGTCGTGCGGGATCTGGAGTTCGAGGAAGTCAACAGCGCCAGAGTCGAAGCGTCGATCGAGACCCCGTCAGGTGAGCTCGAGCTGGTACCGCTCGAGTGGACCGTCCGTGAGGACGGTGTCTTTGCCGGCCGGTTCGTGCCGCGCGAAGAGGGACTGCACGAAGTCACCGTCAGGGCCTGGAGCGAGGGTCAGGAGATCGGATCGAGCTCCTCGTGGGTCGATGCCGGTGACCTCGGGCGAGAGATGTTCGGCGCTCAACGTCG
>JANQPS010000637.1 GCA_028285365.1 Thermoanaerobaculia bacterium
CGGAACTCGGTGGGTGGACAGCCGAAAATCCGCTTGAACGCTCGAGTGAACGTCTCATGGTGGTTGAAGCCCACCTCGAGCGCCAGCTGAGCGACATCGTCATCGTGCATCAGGAGACGGAACGCGGCCGTGTCGAGGCGCAGCCGCTGGCAGTACGACTTGACGGTCTCCCCTACGCGATCGCGAAACGTTCGGTGAAAGTGAAACGGAGAGAGGCCGGCACGCCGCGACAGCTCCTCGAGGGACAGGTCTCCGGCCAGATTGGCCTGAATCGCCACGAGTACCGGCAGCAGGCGCTCCCATTCTCGATCAGCTCGCTGAGTCGTCGTCACCCAATCGCCTCGTCAACGCGTCATCGAAGTCTTCTCGACGATCGCGGTCACGCCGGAGTCTAAGCACGCTACGCGCACGCGGCTTGACGTTTCTTGCTCGAGGTGTCGAGGTCACCGACGACGTGCACGGAGACGATCGATGCCCGCAGCCTCACTGCAACCCCACCGCAACCTCAACGCCGCCTCAATGTAGCCTCAATGCAGCCTGAGAGTCCTTCCTGTCACGATTGCCCTCGTACCCCTCTTTGCCCTTCTTTAGGAGCCAGTGAAGTTGTTACGCTGACCGCATGAGCCTCTACGAACGCTACGTGCTCCCCCACCTGATCAACGTCGCCTGCGGCAACAAGGACATCACCAAACAGCGGAGTCGAGTGGTTCCGCAAGCGAGCGGCCGCGTGCTCGAGATCGGCATGGGCACGGGACTCAACCTGCGTCACTACGACCCCGACAAGGTCGAGCTGGTCTGGGGACTCGAGCCTTCGCTCGGCATGCGCAAGAAGGCGAGCCGCAACCTCGAACAGTCCAGAGTGCCCGTCGAGTGGCTCGATCTTCCGAGTGAAGAGATTCCTCTCGACGACCACAGCGTCGACACCGTCGTCCTGACCTACACGCTGTGCACCATTCCCGACTGGCAAAAGGCACTCGAGCAGATGCGCCGGGTGCTCAAGCCTGGCGGCACCCTGGTCTTCTCCGAGCACGGAGAAGCCCCAGACGAAGCGGTGCAGCGCTGGCAGCGACGAATCAATCCGCTATGGAATCGAATCGCCGGCGGCTGCCATCTCAACCGCCCGATTCCGGACCTCCTCGATCAAGGAGGCTTTCGCATCGATCACATGGAGTCCGGCTACCTGCCCGGCCCGAAGTTCGCCACCTTCAACTATTGGGGGCAGGCGCAGGCGGCCTGATGCTCCGGCCTCCCGGGAAGGCGTGCAGCTCCCTAGATCGCCAAGCCGATGCGCTCGACGAGCGATACCAGGCGGGGATCGTCCTTGAACTGCGCCGCTCTCGGGTCCGAAGGCACCATCAGCACACCCGACGAACGGGTCTCGAAGGCCAGCTCGAGCTGCTCGAAGCAGCGATCGATCTCACCCAACGGGAGCAAAGCTGCGGCCAGCGCGGTCGGAGGCGCGGAGGACTCCTGCAGCGATCTCAGCTGCCACCGGTAGAAACCCTCGAGACGTTCCTCAACGGTGCCGGTCGCAAGCACTGCCAGCGACTCCGCCGACGCTCCCGAGCGTGTCATCAGCCGCTCAGCATCCTCCAGCGCGGCCACGACATCGCCAAGCTGGAGGTGCGCATCGAGGCGGCACCTCAACAGCCCCAGACGGTCCGGCTCGATTTCCAGGGCTCGTGAGCACACCTCGACGGACTCCTGGAAGCGACCCGCCATGAAGTAGACGAGTCCGGCGTCAGCAAAGAGCGTGAACGATACGGGGTCCAGGGAGCGAGCGCGTTCGATGTGCTCGATCGCCTCGTCACTTCGTCCCACGATGGCCATGAGCATGGCCAGGGCATGGTGACCCTGCGCGTACGAAGGCTCGTGCCGCAGAGCCATTCGATAGGACCGTTCGGCGCCGTCGAAGTCCCAATCGGAGTAGAGCTCGAGACGCCCCAACGCCAGATGGGCGCTCGCGAGCTCTGGATCGAGATCGAGAGCATCGAGCACCGCACGCCGATACGTGGCCGCGTCCGAGTCGCCGGCGCGATGCCGACCAGCGGCTAGCGCAAGCTGAGCGCCGGCCATTCGCGGTTCCTTCTCGACGGCTGCCTCGAGATAGTCGATCGCGAGGCTCAGCTGATCCGGGCGACCGTGGCGCAAGAGATGTCGACCGATGAGGAAGCTCTCCTGAGCGTCCGAGGGCTCCTTGGAAAGTCCACCTCGTGACTCTGCGCTCGACTGCGCCGCGATCTCGTGGGTCACGAGACTCGTCACGACTGTCCTGGCCAGCTCCGCCTGAACGTCGAGCAGCTCGATGTTTCGTCGATCGTAGGACCGAGACCACACGAGAGTCTCAGCGCGAGCGTCGCTCAATCGAGCACTGACTCGGTAGCGACCACCTTCTCGCCGCGCCGTCCCCTCCAAGACGTAGTCCACCTGGAGCCACTCGGCCAAGTCACCGAGGGTGGCACCTTGCTCGGCGCTGACCCTTGCCGAGTCCGGCGCGATGACGGCAAGAGCACGCTCCCTGGCCAGGGCTGTCGTGATCTCTTCTGTCAGCCCCTCGGCAAAGTAGCGATCACGGTCTTGGTCTCCCAGCGACCGAAACGGCAGGACCACGACTCGAGGCGGCTCTTCATCTGGAAGCCCGATCACCTCTTGCGGAGTTGCAGAACCGTCCCGGCTCGAGTCCATCACGACCGCGACGACGACTCCGATCGCCAGAAGAGACAACACCAACAGCCACACGCTGACGTCCAGCCTTGCGTGAGGACGACTCGGCGCAGAAGCACTCGACGAGCTCGGAACCGACGTTTCCGGAGCCTCGGCCACAGTGACTGGAGCAATGAAGCAATACCCCTGACGCGGGAGGGTACGCACGAACAGCGGGTTTCGCGCTCGATCCCCGAGCGCTCGGCGAATCTGGAGCATGCAGGCGTTGAGACCCTGGTCGGCCTCCACTGCTCGCCCCTCCCACAGGAGCTGACGGAGCTCGTCCCGAGTGACCAAATGCCCGGCTCGGGTGACCAGGTGACAGAGGAGTCTCGCGGGCTGCGGCGGGAGCCTTCGAAGGCGACCGTCTCGGCGCAGTTCACCGGTCGCCAGATCGAGCTCGAATCGCCCGAAGCAGGCCAAGTGGTGCCGCGACCGGGTGACCTCGTCGTCTTCCAATGTCGTCATGGTGGATCTTCAGATACGCGCCAAAGACGCCGTGGTTGCTGCGTTTTCACGCTCAGAAACGACTCACAGAAGCATCAGAACACGAACCACAGTCACGCCCGTAGCTTGATGACGTTCACGAAGAACGGTCCAGAGCCTTTCACCGCGACCAGACGACTCGTCGACGCGGCGAGCCCGTCTGGCGACCGTTCTCAAACCGTCGGCTACCGACAGGAGAGACGAATGAGCCCGAACTCAGAACACCACGCTAGATCTGCTTGGCAGCAACCCGACTCACGTCAACGCAAGAGTGCGGCCACCGCGCTCGTCGTCTGCTTTGTGGTCTTGGCTTCCGGGAGCCTCGCACAAGCTCCCGATTCGCCCAGGAGCCCGTTCATCGACGACTTCCTCACGATCGAGAAGGGGTACTCGAGCAAGTACGTGGACCTGGCAAAAGCCATCCCGGCCGAGCACTACGACTGGCGACCCGACGATCAGGTCCGATCGATTCGAGAGGTCCTCCAGCACATCGTTCAAACCAACCAGGGTCTGATTCAGGGGCTGAGCGGCGGCCTTCCCGAAGGTCTGGACCACAATCCCGCCGACATCGCCAATCGAGACGAGTTGATTACGATGCTCGAAGCCTCCTTCTCAGCCGTCAGAGAGTTGGTCAAAGGGCTCGCCGGGACGCCGGCCTCAGCCCCTCTCCAGTCGGGCACTGGCTCGCGAACGCTCGGACTCAACGTCCTGGCCAATACCCAGCACTTCGGCGAACACCTGGGACAGCTGGTGGCCTACGCTCGCTCCGTTGGAGTGACACCACCCTGGAGTCGCTAGGCGTCGCACAGGCCGTGCTCCGTGCAGAGCGCGACGAACTCGGGCCTTCTGAAACCGCGCTTCCAGAGCTCGTCTGCCAGAGGACGGGCCTCGTCGAGACGACCGAGATAGACGAGCGTGGCGAAGCGGTTGTTGAGGAAGACGGTCTGATCGCCCGCGGCGACCAGATCCGACGTGATGGCGAGGCATTCTTCGAGTGTTTGCTGTCGCTCGTCGTCTCGCGACAGCCTGCCGAGCGCTCGGGCACGAGCCAGGAGCATGGCCACCCGGTTGTTGTGAAACATCGCGTCGTCGGGGTTGCGCTCGATGACGCGGCTCAGCAGCTCTTCACCCTCGTCGGCTACCACTAGCGATCGCGCGGCGTCACCTTCGCGGAGCAAGGCATCGCTCAACGGAATGTGACCGTTCGCGTATATCCCGAGAGCGTTGAAGTTGTTCGTATCCGACTCGTAGTTGGCGCGGTCTACAGCCAGACTTCGCTCACACGCAGCCACTCCGCGAGCACCGCCGCTGTCGATCTGGGCTACGCAATCGAGGTAGATGAGATTGGCGAGAGCGCTCCCCTCACCTGTTCGATCAGACGTCTGCTGCGCCACCTCGAGCAACGGCGGCAGACTTTCGGAGACTGTCCTGGCCTCGCCCTGACGAAGCCTGGTGTCCAACAGAAAGTAGTTGGCCTCGAGCAGCAGGCTCCATCGCTGAGCACCCGTCGGACTGACCTCCGGTCCCGCCCCGGGCTCGAGCCCGGAGGTCAAGGTCTCGGCAACGGCAATGACACGTTCAAACGAGCTCGTAGCGGCGTCGACCAGGCCCGCTACCTGTTGTGTGTCGCCGAGCTTCCCGTACGCCATCCCGAGGCGATAGCTCACGAGATCATCTGAAGGGTCTTTCTGGTGCGCGGTC
>JANQPS010000651.1 GCA_028285365.1 Thermoanaerobaculia bacterium
GGGTGCCTGGCGTAAGGGACACGTTGTCGGGAGTCTACGGTGTCGGCAGGTCTCAGCTCAGTAGTTCGAGACGAAGTCGGCCGTCACGAATCAAGTAGCCTCCAACCCAGGAAGACTCGCTCACGTGTCCAGCCGGATTCAGATGCCGAAGGAGGTCTCATGAAAAACAGAGGACTCTTGGTTGTACTTCTCGCGCTTCTTCTAGCTCACCCGGTCCTCGGGCAGACCGCCGATGAGGAGTCGCTTCGCGCCGAGCTCGCGGCCGTCTTCAATGCCCTCGCCGATGGCAACTTCGACTACTTCACCACTCACTACGTCGACGACGCCACCAGAATCCACATGACTGGTGGCGTGGACATCGGCTGGGATGAAACCAAGGCGACCTTCCTCGAGCAAGGTATGGAAAGCGGCTGGCGGTTCAAGGCCAGTGGCCTCGATGTGTCCGACATCCGCATCTTCGATGACGTCGCCATCACCGCTGGTACCGGGAGCGCTGTGCAGTCGATGCCGGGGGTCGAAGACGAGACGCTGCAGTTTCGTTTCACGTATGTCTGGGTGAAACGGGGCGGGCGGTGGCTGGAAGCCCATCATCACGTGTCGGCACTGGAGTAGGTGCGTAGACCCCGAGCTCGTCTAGGCCTCCATCGATCTCGTGCCATGGCGATATGGCCAAGCGAACCCGATCACTGACCCTTCTGCTGTTCCGAAACGAGCAACAGTCGGCAGAACTGGAAGGCCGCAAAACCCAAGAACCACATCGGCGCGATGAGGTAGAGGCCAAAGCTATGGCGGAAGCTGACGTTGACGAACTGAGTGCACACCAGAGCAGCACCCAGCAAGGCAAACAGCGGCGCCAGTCGACGATCGAGCAGAGGCATGTCGTCGGAGAACGTCCGAAAGGCGCGGGCATCGTGAATTGCGACCGGAATCAGGAAGGCGATCACCGTGGCGCTCGACGCCGACCATGTGTTCTCGGGCGAGAGACCCAGGTTGAGGAGCAGGAACGGAAGAAGCGATGTGGCGAGCGCAGCGAGGCTCGCGAACAAGAGAACGCGAAACCGAATGACGTCAAAGCCCTTCAGCGAAACTCCCGAGCTTCCTCGAAGCGTCGCAGCGATTCCGGTGAATCCGGTCAGCGCAATCGAGACCTCAGCGATCGTCTGAAGGACATCCGTACCGTCCAAAACGTCATCCTCGCCGTCGGTCGCAGGATCGTCGCCGACTGTATCGATACTCGGCCCCGCCCTCGTTCACGGGGCGCTGGCGCTCTGTGGACCCCATAGAAGGACGATCTTATCGAGGGAGCGCTCTTTCGAAGCAGGTTGGCTCCGCAAGTCCTCGGCAGTAGCAGGACTCAAATGTGCCCAGGGGCGGATTTGAGCACCCTGATCTCAGTCAAGTGCGTCCCAGGCTATTCCAGACGACTCGACAACGCTCGTCGCCTCCTCTCGGAGAGTGACGCTTGGCGCTCAGCTCGTCGAGCTCCGTACGCAACCGTAATCAGTCGGCCCGCAGAGCAGCCAGGGTTGCGGCAGCCCCGGCTCTCGAGGTTGGACCCAGGCACGCGACAATCGCCAGTGCGGAAAGGACGAGTGCAGCAGGCACGAGTGTCGTCAGATCATTTGGGCTCGTGCCAACGAGCCAATGCTGCAGGAGCCTTCCCAGGCCCAGTGCCCCTGCGATACCGAACGCGAGACCGACTGTCAGGTGATTGATCACGGACCGGAGTACCAACCATCGCACCCCATTGGGTGATGCACCGAGCGCAATCCTGACGCCCAACTCGGGGACACGTCGGTTCACGGAGTGGGCTGTTACCGCGTAGACACCCACTGTAGACAGCACCAGGGCGATGATCCCGAAGGCTGCGAACAGAGAGCCGAAGAGCTCGTACTCCTCCCAGTTGTGCTCGAGCCGCTCGTCCATCGAGCGAACGTTGTATAGGGGAAGGTCCGGCTCGAGCTGATGCAAGACCTCGCGCACGCTCGCAGCGACGAGCGGCCGATCCTTTGTCATGCGGACGAGGAGCATGGCGAACCGCTGGGCTTCGGCGCGATGCGGCAGGTAGACCATTGGCGACTGTCGCGATTCAACCGATTCGCTGAACGAAAGCGGCACGTCGGGAGCAATCCCCACGATCGTCAACCAGTCGCTCGACGCCTCGCCGCTGTGCAACGGGCCTCGACGCCTGGGAAGCAGTTGAAGACGCTTTCCCAGGGGATCGGCATCTGGGAAGTAGACGGAGGCAAATCGTTGATTGACGATTGCAGTCCGCTGTCCGGGTGTGCCGTCGGCCTCTTCAAAGCTCCGACCTCGCAGGAGGCTCAGTCCCAGAGTTTCGAAGTAACGATCGCCCACACCGACGGCGTGCACGACTTCCAACGCTTCCCCGTCAATTGGCGCGCGGCCGGCTAGAGAGAGCTCGTACTCTGAGCCACCGCCGAGAGGCGCCTCGGTCGCCAGGCTGCTGGCCCCTATCTCATGGCTCGCATCGAGACGCTCCTGCAGACCTCGAAAGAAGGCGACCCTGGCGTCCAGCTCCGCATACCGGGTCGGTGGCAGATAGACCTGCATGGTGAGCAGCTGTGACGTGTCGAGACCTCGCTCAGTTCCATAAAGCGTCAGGAAACTGCGCATCATCATGCCAGCCCCCGAGATGACAACGAGAGTCAACGCCAGTTCGGTCACGAGGAGTGCGCGAGCCCATCGTCGTTCGCCACGCCCACCCGACAACCCCCGCCCACCGGACTTGAGTGCGTCATGGAAGTCGACCCTCACCACATGTAACGCGGGCGCGAGCCCAAACACCAGGGTCGTCGTCAGGCAAAGGACTGCAACAAAGAGAAGCTCGACGTGGTCGATGGAAAACTCCATCCAGAACGGCATGCCGAACGATGCAGTCATGGACTGCAACCATCGGACTCCTGCAATCGCCAACCCCAGCCCAGCCGTACCCGCTAGACAGGCGAGAAGGAGGCTTTCGACTAGCAGTTGCCTGACGACACGCCATCGGCTTGCACCAAGCGAAGTCCGGACAGCGACCTCGCGAGATCGACCGAGGGCTCGTGCCAAGAGCAGGTTGGCGACGTTGGCGCAGGCAATGAGCAGCACAAAGCCAACCGAGCCTTGGATCGACGCCAGGAGAAACGCCGAGTTCCGATCGCCGGACAGGTAGCGCGAAAGGCTCAAAACGTGCTGTGCATTCGTCTCCGGATGCTCTAGAGCGAGTTGGTCTCCGATGTTGCGGACCTCGGCACGTGCCTCCTCGACAGACGTGCCCTTCGCTAGCCGGCCTACGACGCGGAACGCGCGTCGATGTCTTCCTTCCCGGAGCTCTCTTGCCACGAGCTGTGATCGGGGAAGCCAAACGTCGCTGTTGTCGGGGAAACGCATCCCTTGCGGCATCACGGCGAGCACGGCCACGTTCTCACCGTTGATGCGTATAGCGCGTCCCAGAATGTCTGGATCGCCGGAATAGCGTCTCTGCCACAGTCGATGGGAGATGGCTGCCACCGAAGCGGAGCCGACGAGATCGTCGTCCGGACCGAAGTTGCGTCCGCGCGCCGGGGGCTGGCCAAGGACTGCGAACAGGTTCGCAGTTGCATAGACCCCGGTGATCCTCTCGGCCTCGAGGTCAGTGTCGCTCAGATTGACCGGCGCTTCGAGCAGCGCAGCGACCCCACTCATCGTGCGAGTCGTCAATCGAAGATCTTCGAAGTCGGGCTCCGACATTCGGCGCTGGCCACGGGGCGTCTCGGTCCTGACTTCGACGAGCTTCTCTGGCTCCAGAAAGGGCAGATCGGGCAGAAGGATGCCATTGACCAGGGTGAATGCCGTGGTGTTGGCTGCGATGGCCAGCGCCAGACCCGTTGCGGCGGCGACGGTCAAACGACGGTCCCTAGCAAGCATTCGTAGCCCGAAACGGACGTCCTGGCCCACGTCTCGTAGCGACGGTCGCAACCAGGTATCGCGAACTTCAGCTCTGACCCGCGTCACGTTGCCGAAGTCGCGGCGCGCCGCGAGCGCCGCTTCACGCGGCCCCATCCCGCGGGCGACCAACTCCTCCGTCTCCTGTGCGATGTGAAAGCGGATCTCCTCCTCGAGATCCGACTCTCGTCGCTTCCAGTCGAAAGGCAGTCGCATGAACCTCCAGAGACGGCGCAGAAAGCTCAACTTCGCATCTCCGACGCGAGCACACGAGCCATCGCCTCGGTGAGTTGCTCCCAGCGCGACTGCTCCACGACGAGCTGCCGGTGTCCCGCGCGCGTCAACCGGTAGTACTTCGCCCGCTTCCCCTTGTCCGAGTGGCGCCAGTCCGACGACAGCCACCCCCTCTGTTCGAGCCGGTGAAGTGCCGGGTAGAGAGAGCCCGTCTCGACCTGCAACACATCATCAGACACAGCCCGAATGTGCTGCGCAATGGCGTGACCGTGCGAGGGACCGAAGAGAAGAGTTCTCAGAATGAGCAGGTCCAGCGTGCCGCGGAGGATTTCGATACGCGACTCAGAGATATCCATTGTGTAGACAATCTACTACATATTGCGTAGAAATCCTACACAAAGCGCTTCCAGCAGCTGCCCAGAGGCTTCCGTGTGCGATTTGCCGGAGCATCGGCGTTGCCTTCGACAGAGATAGGAGAACCAAGAGGAGCCCGTCATGTGCTTCCGAGACCTACGGCTAGCGGCCTGGCAACTTTGGTGGCGAGTTGCGACCCCTCAGATCGAGAGAGGCACCCGCGCTCGTCCAGCAGGAGAGCCTTCTCGCGACTCATGCTCTCTGTGGAAGGCCGTAACGGGATCTCGAGCGACGCTCGTGGTGACTATGACGGTGGCGGGATTCTTCGCGCGGGAAGCGCAAGCTCAGTTGAGCACGCACGCCAACCAACGCTGGCACCAGGACAGTCCGAGTATCGGTGGTGTTGCGGAGAGTGGGGACGTCTGGTCGTCAGCCCTGGCGGTTGGCGACTTCGATGGAGACGGCCACCAAGACCTCGCGGTC
>JANQPS010000653.1 GCA_028285365.1 Thermoanaerobaculia bacterium
GACCGCGAGGGATCGGGAGGCCTCAGGCCAACACCCACGGGTGACGTGATCGATGGCACATAGAGACGATCGGTCTCCGGGTCGAACGCTCCGCCTCCCCAGTTGGCACCTCCACTCGAGCCTGGGAGCTGAAGGGTCCCCAGAGAGGGATCGTCTTCGGGCTCCTCTCTTCGGAGGGTCGGAGGAGAGTACAGCGGGCCCGCAACATAGCGAGAGAGGATGGCTTCCGCTTCTTCGCGGAGCTCCGGCGTGAAGTCGATGAGGTCGTCCACTGCTACGCCCTGACGTTCGAAAGGCGGGGGGCGAGTCGGGTGCGGCTGGGTTGGCCAGCTCTCCTCGCCGGGAATGTCCGATCGCCCGACGGGGCGTTCTTCGATGGGCCAGATGGGCTCACCGGTGAGTCGGTCGAAGACGAAGGCGAAGCCTTGTTTGGTCAGCTGAACGACGGCGGCGACGGTGCGACCGTCCTGCTCCAGGTCCACGAGCATGGGTGCTGCCGGCAGGTCGTAGTCCCAGATGCCGTGATGGACGATCTGGTAGTGCCAGACCAACTTCCCGGTGAGAGCGTCGAGACAGACGAGGCTCTCGGCGAAGCGGTTGTCACCGAGGCGCTGACCTCCGTAGAAGTCGTTGGTCGGTGTGCTCACCCCGAAGTAGAGCCGCCCCAACTCGTCGTCGACAGACATCGGTGCCCAGACGTTGGTATTGCCGGTGGTCGATGCTGAGTCGCCGCGGAAGCTGTCGTTCTGTCCGGCCTGCTGCCCTGGAGCCATCGTGTCGAAGGTCCAGAGCCTCTCTCCCGTGCGGGCGTCGTAGGCGCGGACCTGCCCAGGGGGCATGCTCGTTCGCGAAGCCCCGTCGCTGATCGAAGACCCGACGATCACGATGTCTCCTAAGATCACAGGAGGCGAGGAGATCCCCACTTGCTTCGGGCTGTTCAGCCGCGGAAGGTCGGTGCGGATGCTCACCCGTCCGGAGTTTCCGAAGTGGGGATCAGGCTCACCGGTCTTGGCGTCGAGCGAGATGAGATTGCCGTGGCCGGTGCCGATGAAGATGCGCTCGTCGTCTGTGTCGGCGGCACGCCAGTAGGCGACCCCGCGGTGCACGAAACCCCAGTTCGTGGGGCGGCCCTCTCGCCAGGTTCCGGGGTCGTGAACCCACAGAGTCGTGCCACTGTCGGCGTCGATGGCAGCGACCTGGCTCAAGGAGGTGCTCGTATAAAGCACCCCGTCCACTTCGAGAGGTGTGGCCTGAAAGCTGAGGGACCGGAGCTTCTCGTCCCCGTCGAGCCGAGGCATGTCGATGGAGTTCCACACCCAGGCGACTTCCAGGGACGCTACGTTGCTCTTGTCGATCTGATCGAGCGATGAGTAGCGACGACTGGCGTTGTCACCCGCGTACGCGGTCCAGTCGTCCCCGGGAAGGCGAGGCGGGGCGCAGGCCGTGGAGACGATCGCCAGACCGACCAGGGTCGTGAGTCGCGTCGCGAGTCGCGCCCTGAGTTGGGTAGTGAGTGGTGTGGCGAGTGACACCTTGGGTGAACGACGCCTCAGAGGACGACTGAATCGGAGGGGCGGTTCGGAGATTCTGGAGATCAGTCCGTGACCTCGACGATCATCTCGATCTCGACCGCGATGTCGCGGGGCAAAGACCCCATACCCACAGCGGCGCGCGCATGTCGGCCGCGGTCTCCGAAGATCTCGACCATGAGGTCGGAGAACCCGTTGATCACTTCCGGATGTTGCGTGAAATCGTCAGGGGAGTTGACCATGCCCAGCACCTTGACCACTCGGGACACTCGGTCGAGGCTGCCGAGCTCGGCTCTGAGGGTCGCGAGCTGAGCGATGCCGACGAGGCGGGCTGCTTCGTAGCCTTCCTCGACTGTCAGGTCCACACCCACCTTACCGACGACGAAGGTACCGTCAGCCTGGGTTGGTCCTTTGCCTGCCAGGAACAAGAGATCGCCGGTGCGCACGGCGTTGACGTAGTTGGCCACGGGCGGCGTGACTTCCGGTAGCTCGATGCCCGACTCGGCGAGCCGCGACTCTGCACTGGGTCCAGCAGGAGCTGGATCGCTGCTGCTCGAGGCTGCTGGTTCTGCAGCTGGTTGTGCTGCCGTTTGTGAGTTGGACGGAGTACACGCGGGCGAGATCAAGGCGAGCGCCACGACGATCGACACGGACAGGCGATACATCAGAAGTCCTCTCGGCTGAGCCAGGTCGGCCAGGTACGGTAAGGGTACGGGTGACGGTGAGCTTGGCTCATCGTAGCGAATGTCGCCTTCTACTCCGCTCGAGGCTACTCCGCTCGAGGGAGTGGCGGTCTGTCGCTGGAGGAACGGTTGTGAGCGAGGAGGCCGGCGCCTCGAGACCGAGGGACTCAGCTCGTGCCGATGAGCACAAAAGGTGCCCAATAGAAGGGGTGTTCGTACCCGGCGTCGATGAGCTCGAGCTTGGCCGCCCTGAGCGCTTTCGGACTGCTTTCGCCCTGGCCAACGTGACGTTCGTAAAACGCCACCATCAGATCTCGGGTCGAACGGTCGTCGACTTGCCAGAGGCTGGCGAGCAGACTCGAGGCGCCCGCGTACAAGAAGGCGCGTGACAGGCCCATGATGCCTTCGCCGCGGACCTCTTTACCGAGTCCGGTCTCACAGGCCGACAGGACGACGAGGCGAGTCGAGAGCTCGAGCTCGAGGACCTCGCTGACGGTCAGGAAGTCATCGGTTTCGGACTCGTTGCTCGGAGGTGTCAGTCCTAGGACGAGGCTGGAGAACTCGGGCTCGGACTGGTCTATGAGCGCATGGGCGGCAATGTGGAGATGACTCGCTGTCCTCAAAGAGGGCGAGAGACGAAGCCTCGTCTCCGAGGCTGACTGGCCGACGAGAATCTCGGCAGATGGAAACAGCGGAGCGACCGCTCGGACCTCGTTGTCTGCGTGTTGTAGTGGTGGTAGCCCGAGTGCGTCCTGGAAAGCGAATCCAGCGCGCCTCGCATCCTCAGCGGCCTCGCGGTCCCCGTCAGGCTCTGCTGCTGCGACCTGATCCGACGATGAGTCTGGTCGCGCGAGGTCAGCGGCCAGCGCGACGAGTGCCGGTGGCTCGGTGTTGCCTTTCTGGAGCACTCGGTTCCTGAGAGCCTCGAGAACGCTGAGCGAGGGGGCGTAGGAGATCTCGTGTGTGCGAATCAGGTAGTTGCCGTCTGCGGGTGCGTCCGAGCTGGCCGGCAGCAGCTCGAACGGCAGGAGGTGCAG
>JANQPS010000678.1 GCA_028285365.1 Thermoanaerobaculia bacterium
CTCGCCACCCGAGGCGGGCTGGACGGCAGGGCACGAAGAGGCTTTGCGCCAGGTCCTGCACCTGCTGCTGAGCCTGCCGGAGTATCAGCTCGCCTGAGCGTAGGAGAGGATCACGATGAGTAGGCACAGGGACACTGGACGATCGAGAACGACTCGCAGGCTCCCCGCGGGGGTGACCCGCCGCGAAGCTCTTCGAATGGGCTTCGGAGGACTCGGAGTGTCTGCGGCGCTTCCGCTCCTCCTCCATCGGACGTCGTCGGCTCTGGCTTTGCCCGCCGTTGTCGAGGGTGCCGAGCGAGCCTTCGGGGAGAAGATCCTGGTCGTCGTCGAGCTCTCGGGCGGCAACGACGGCCTCAATACGGTGGTGCCGTTTCGCAACGACGAGTACTACCGCGTGCGCCCCAACCTGGGAATCAAGCGCAAAAACCTCATCGAGGTCGACGACGAGTTCGGCTTTCACCCATCGCTGGTCGGCTTCGAGAGGTTGTTCAAAGAGGGGCAGCTCGGCATCGTTCACGGCTGCGGATATGACAATCCGAGTCTCTCTCACTTCGAATCGATGGGCTTCTGGCACACCGGAGTCCCCAGTGCGGGCGAGTCGCTGGGCTGGGTGGGCCGCTTCGCCGATCTGGCTGTCGACGAACCTGAACAAGAACTGATCGTCAACGTCGGAGGGTCTCAGTCACCGGCCGTGCGCAGCGCCGTTCACACCCCAGTGGTCTTCAGCGACCCCAACCGCTTTCACTGGGAAGGCACCAAGGAACAGCAGAAGACCTACGAGAGGCTCAACAGCGAAGGGCGGCACGAGACCAATCCTGCGCTCGACTTCCTCAATCGCGTGGCGTCGAGTGCGGTGTCGAGCTCGAAGTTCGTGAGAGCCGCGGCGGCCGGCTACCGCACGCCGGTGGACTACGGACCGGGCGGCGGGCTCGGGTCCGATCTGGTGCGCGTCGCTGCGCTCATCGATGCGGGAATGCCCACCAATCTCTACTACGTCGCTGCGTCGGGCAACACGTTCGACACCCACGTCCACAGCCGGACATGCACGCACGGCTGCTGATGTACGCATCTGATGCACTTTCGGGCTTCATGAGAGATCTCGAGCGCATCGGGCGCTCGAAAGACGTGGCAATACTGGTGTTTACGGAGTTCGGCCGACGCGTCGAGGAGAATGCGAGTCTCGGCACGGACCACGGTACCGCCACGCCGCTGTTCGTCATCGGCGACTCGGTCAAGGGCGGTTTCCACGGAGAACCGCCGAGCTTGACCGAGCTCGACGACGGCAACCTGATCAAGACCACCGACTTCCGGCGGGTCTATGCGTCGATGGTCGAGGAGTGGATGGGCTTCGACGACACGGAGCGCCTGCTGCGCGGACGCTTCGAGCCGCTCGGGTTGTTCGAGCGGGCGCCGGCCTCGACACCGTCCGCGGGGTAGGCCGGCACGCTCGTTGCGGATTCTGCGGTCGGTCCGCGGGAGCATGCCGTCAACGACGGTCACGCGGGCTCTTGGTCACACAGGATCTGGCTCGACAAACTCTGGCCGAGCCCCTTCGCTCCAGCTCAGGGTGACAAGGAAGAAGGGTAGCGCTGGCGACAGAAACTCTGACGAAGGTTCTAGGTGCCGTACGCTCGCCAGCGCCATGGTTTCCCTGAGCTACTGCGCCTTGAGCGGAATGTCGAAGCTCTGACCTCCTGCGGTGGTGATCGAGATCACGAACTCGTCGTCCGCTGGTCGGCTGTAGCCCAGCGTCTTGAGCCCTCCTTCGCTGGTGGCCTCGAAGACCACCTTGCGCTCGGACGACTCCTTGAGAGCAAAAGACTGCGGACCTTCGGTACGTGGGTCAAAGCCGGGGTTCCACTGCTGCAGGCGCAGGACGAGGGAGTCGTTCTCTTCTTCGATGACGATCAACTCGACCATGTTGTTCTTGTCGTTTGCCGTGCCTCGAACCAACGCAGCCATCACACCTCCGTCGGGTGTAGCCCAGGTTTCTTCGAGGGTGCCCGGTCCCAGGGACCCTTTCCACGTGCCGGTCATCCAGGCGAGGTCCTGAACGGTGGCTTTCGGAGCCGCGAACATGGGCAGGGCAAGCAGAGACAAGACGATCGTCAGCGCCAGGGCGCGGGATGCAACACGCATGGTTTCTCCTAACGTGGAAGGGGAGATTAGAGTGGAGGGTGACTGACGATAACAGGCATCTCGTGCGCTGACTTCGTGGTGTCTGGCTTCAAGCCACAAGCGCAAGGTAGTGATTCGGAGGTAGGACATGCGCCTTTTTTCGACCAAGCTCGACTCTCGACGTCATCAGGGGTCTCGCATCGTTGCAGTCTTCGTCGCGGCCTGCTGCGCCGCCGTCGCGCTGAGCGCCTCGACTCCGGCTGACGAAGAGCTCCGCCAATGGGAGCGCATGGCCAAGGAGGTGGTCATTCATCGCGACTCGTGGGGCGTGCCGCACATCAAGGCCGCAACCGACGCTGCCGTCGCGTTCGGGTCCGCCTACGCCCAGTGTGAAGATCACTTCGCCCAGCTGGAAGACACCTACATCAAGTCTCTCGGGCGTCACGCCGAGGTCATTGGCGAGGACGGGTTGCGGAGTGATCTCGAGGTGGCGCTCTTCGAGATCGTCGAGCGCTCCCGATCGGACTTCGAGAAGCTTCCCGAAGACATCCAGAAGATCTCGGAGGCGTTTGCCGCGGGCTACAACTACTACCTTGCCAAACACCCTGAAGAACCGGTGCGTCTTCTCGAGCGCATGGAGCCGTTTCACGTCCTCGCCTTCGAGCGCTACATGATCCTCGGGCGCCTGCTTGGCGCTGCCCACGCGCCGCGACGACAGCTCGAGCCACTGGCGGAGGAGCTCGAGGCGTCGCTCGGCTCCAACCAGTGGGCGATCGCTCCCAGTCGAACCGAGGACGGTAACTCGATGCTGTTCATCAATCCCCACCAGCCCTGGTACGGCTCGGGGATGTTCACCGAGATGCACGTGGTGAGCGACGAAGGCTGGAACTTCTCCGGCGCGATGTATCCGGGTGGGCCTTTCCCGACGGCGGGCTTCAACGAGCATCTGGGCTGGGCGTACACGGTCAACGAAGCCGATATCTCGGACGTCTACCGACTGACCTTCGACCATCCGGAAGATCCGCTCAAGTACCGGTACGGAAGTGGATATCGCAATGCTGAGGAGTGGCAAGTCGAGATCAAGGTTCGAAATGGCAACGACATCGAGACACGCCCGTACACCCTGCGCAAGAGTCACTACGGGCCGATCGTCGCGCGCGAGAACGGCGCGCATTTCCTGGCCGTCAGGGTTCCCAAGCTCCACGAAGGCAGCCGAATGGTGCAGGCGCTAGCGCAGGCCAAAGCCACCAGCTTCGACGAGTGGTATGCGGCGGTCTCGATGCAGCAGCTCCAGACCTTCAACACCATGTACGCCGACCGCGACGGCAACATCTTCTACCTCTACAACGGGACGGTGGCGAAGCGCGATCCCTCGGTCGACTGGACGCGGCCGGTCGACGGCAGTGATCCGGACATGGAGTGGGGTGACTTTCATCCGATTGGTGAGCTGCCGCAGGTCCTCAATCCGCCGTCGGGTTACGTCCAGAACTGCAACTCGACGCCGTTCACCACCACCGATGACGGCAACCCGTCACTCAAGGACTTTCCGCCGTACATGGTCGAAGACAAGCACGACGACAAGCGGCGAGCCAAGGTGGCGCGCTACCTGCTCCGCCAGCTCGAGGGCGCGACGTTCGAAGACTTCCAGGCGCTGGCCTTCGACACCACGCTGTACTGGCCGATGACCGAGCTGCCGGTCTACGAGCGTCGGTTCGAGAGTCTCGAGGAGGAGCAGGCCGATCTCGCCGATCGGGTCCGGCCCTACCTGGAGCACCTTCTCGACTGGGACTACAAGAGCTCTCATTCGTCGACCCAGGCCACGCTTGCCGTCGAGTGGTACGAGCAGCTCTATGGCCGCGGCTACCCGGTCGAGACGCTCAAGCCAGAGTACGTCGTCGACATGGCGGCACGCTTCGCCGCTCTCGAGACGGCAGCCCAGCAGCTCGAGGAGCTGTACGGTTCCTGGAAGGTGCCGTATGGCGACGTCCATCGTCTGCAGCGCCACCCGGCTCTGGAGCGTAGTCAGGTGCCTTTCGACGACGACCAGCCGAGCTTGCCCATCGCGGGTGTGCGCGGTCCCCTCGGCGTGGCGTTTACGATCTACCACACGCCACCCGTGCGCTCGGAGGACGGCTCGCGATTCGAGCGCAAGCTCCAGTACGCGGGCACCGGTGCCTCATACATGGCCGTTTACGAGTTTGGTGAGCGTGCGCGAGGAATGAGCTACCTCCACTACGGCCAGAGCCATCGCCCTGAATCGCCACACTTCTTCGACCAGGCGAAACTGCTCTCGGAGCAGCGTTTCAAGCCAGCATGGCTCTACTGGGACGACGTAGTAGCGGATACGGCGCGCTCCTACCACCCCGGCGAGTAGCGTCGGCGGCGCCCCCGTGTGCCGAGAGGGAACCTGCGGTCCCATCGGTTGATCGCTTCGCTCGTCCGCTTCCGTCTGAACCTCCCTGAACCGAAGCCGCGGTGGGAGATGCTGTGAACTCCCGCGCGGAGAACGCATGGCGTGCGCGCCGGGAGGAGGCATGGTGGAAGAGCTTTGGCGGAGACCTGGGGCACGTCGTTCGAGGAGGTTGTCGTGGTGGGTTGCCGTGTGGCTCGGTGTCCTCCTGGTGGTGTTGGGGGCGACCGCTGGATCAGCCGCTCAGATCAACGTCAACACTCTGGATGACTCCGAGAGTGACGACGGACTGTGCTCGCTGCGCGAGGCCATTGTGGCTGCGAACACCGACAGCGAGTATCTCGGATGTCCAGAAGGTGAGCTCGTAGACGACATCCAGATTGCGGTCGGGGGCACCATCGAGCTCACCGCGGATCTGCCCGACATCACCCGCGACGTCAACATCCGCGGGCTGGGACCCTCGGTCACGGTCGTCGACGGTCTGGGTCAGTACGGAATCATCAGCTTCTTCGTCACCCGATTTGGTGACGGCAACAAGCTCCTCCTCGAGGATCTGCGGCTGACCCATGGCAGCCGGGCGCGAGGTGCTGCGGTCCTGATCGGCGACTTCGTCGACGTGACGATTCGTCTCTGCGAGCTCGACAACAACCAGACGACCGGCACCGGCGGAGCGATCGACGTGCAGGCCAACTTCCGTCTGACCATTGAGGACAGCACCATTCGCGACAACGAGTCGGGTGGCTCCGGTGGTGGGATCTGGGTCCGTCGCGGCGAGGTCAGGATCTCTGGCTCGACCCTCGCTCGCAATACCGCAACCAGTGGCAGCGGCGGGGGAATCTGGAGCGAGGTGCCAACGGAGCTGCAGGTGGCGAGCTCGACGCTCTCCGGCAATCGCGCCGATGGCCACGGTGGTGGCCTCGCCGTGAGCGGGCCGGTGAGTGTCACGGCGTCGCTGACGTCGACGACCGTCACCGACAACGCCGCCGACGATGATCAAGACGGCTCGGGGGACGGAGGGGGGCTTGCGGTTCTCGACGGAGCGACGATCTCGATCGGCAACACGATCGTCGGTGCCAACGTCGACCGCTCTGGAGCTTCGGAGTGTCCGGACGCGCTTGCGGATGCGACCAGTGCGCTCACGTCGACTGGTTTCAGTCTGGTGACCGTCAACTCCTGCGTCGCGGGTGCTTTCCCTACCGGAAATCCCAACGCCAACAACGATCAAGTGGGCAGCGACGGGAGTCCGCAGGATCCACTGCTCGACGCGTTGACGAGCAACGGAGGTCCTACGCAGACCCACGAACCCTTGATGGCGTCTCCGGTGATCGACCAGGGGAGCTGTACGGGCGAGCCGGGCGACCAGCGTGGCTGGGGAGCCGGGGGTGGCGGGCGCATCGTCGACGACCTCGACATCGTCGATCTGGACGACGGCTGTGACATCGGTTCAGTCGAGCGCGGCGCTGGCGAGATCGTGATCATCGACGAGATCTTCTCTGACGGCTTCGAGGGCATGAATACCGACGAATGGAGCGAGATTGCGAGCTGAGGCTGTGCGTGGAGGTCGGCTGCCCTCTGGCGCACGTCGCCCGAATCCTCGAAGCCCGGTAGCCGCACTGGCGCACGTCTGAGGACTCTTTGAGACTTCTTTGAGGACTTTTGGCCCACCCGATCTCTAGCCTGCTTGGCATGTCTTAGCTCGGCTGCTGAAAGGCGGCCAGTGCCATCAGATGAGTGGAGGGCCGGGTCATGACGCAAGGGATGCAGCGGGTTCGCCTCGAGAGGCAAAGTGCTACGAGAGACGAACGGTTCGGCTGCCACACGCGGGCGAGAGGGCGTGAGGCCAGTTGGGAGATCGCTCTCCCGCCCGAACCTCGTGGCTGGCTCGTCTTCGTGCGTTTCGTGGACGGACCTCGGTGGTGTCGCTGGGAGGAGCGCCGCGTAGCTCGTCTCCATGCCGGCTTCTCTGGGGAGAGCTCGGCGCGGCAACTAGCGACCGCTCTGGTCTCGATCCGGTTGGGCAGTCGGACCGAGCGCCTGTGGACGTCGGGTCCGTGGGGACGCTGGCGCCGTGCGCGAATCGTCGGTGACGAGATCCTCAGGACCGGGCGCGATCTCATGGCTGATTTGCCGACTGACGTCGTGGTGCCTGGAGGCCTGCCAGCGAGCTCACGTCTCGAGCTGGCGCGGGGTGGAGTTCGGCTCCGTCGGGTCTTGGCTGCGGATCGGCTCGATGAGGAAGCCGCCGTGCGACAGGGCGGTGTCTGGCGGCCCGGGGCCGGGAACCCGCTCGCGACGCCGACTCGCCTCAAGCTCGCGCCGTGGGTGGCTGCGGGAGCGCTGGGACTACTCCCGGGCTGGGCTCACGGCACGATTACGGTAGCGGTCGACGGCACCGCTC
Source organism: Thermoanaerobaculia bacterium (assembly GCA_028285365.1). Taxonomy (GTDB): domain Bacteria; phylum Acidobacteriota; class Thermoanaerobaculia; order Multivoradales; family Multivoraceae; genus JANQPS01. The sequence goes on from JANQPS010000678.1 coordinate 6,927, forward strand.
TCGAGGTCGAGTCGGACGAGAACTTCACCGGCGACTGCAACGGCTCGGGGCAGCCGCAGTTCACGCCTCAAAGCGGTGGGGCGCCGGTGATTGCGCCGATCGCGTGTAGTGCCATGACGGGCTTCGACGTCACGATCTTGGGGACGAGCGGCATCTTCATGGACCTCGGCTTCTTTGCCGACTTCGATATCCCCAATGTGTCGGGAGTTCACGTGACCGGCTCCAGTGGCAACGACACTCTGGGCGGCAGCGGTAGCAACGACACTCTGATCGGAGGCTCCGGCAGCGACATCCTGTTTGGCGGATTTGGCAACGACCTGGTGCTCGGCGGGGAGGGTAACGACACGGTCGGCGGCGGACCCGGGACCGATGAGGTGAGCGGGGGCAGTGGCGATGATCTCGTGCAGTCGATCAGCGGCGTCGACAACCTGCTCGATGGTGGCGCCGGTTTCGATACCTTGATCGCCTCTCCCAACGACGACACTCTGATCGGAGGTCCCAACGACGACGAGCTCGACGGCGGCGGCGGCAACGACTGGTTCGAAGGCGGCTTGGGAGACGACACTCTCCTAGGCGGATTCAACAACGACAGTATGTTCGGGGGTAGTGGCAACGACTCCTTGAGCTCCGCCGCTGGCGACGACCTGATCGACGGGGGAACGGGTGACGACACGCTGTTGTCAGGCATCGGTCTCGACACGCTCTTGGGCGGGAGCGATCGTGACAGCCTCCTCGGCGGAACAGGCGGCGATCTGGTCCTTGGCGGATCCGGAGACGACACCATCGACGGCGGGGACGGTGACGATGTCCTGGACGGTGGCGGCGGCAACGATCTCATCAATGGCGGCTTCCAACTGGACACGCTCCTAGGTGGGTTCGGAGATGACACCTTGGAGGGTGGCAGCGGGGATGACTCGCTGGAAGGAGGGGCAGGCACCGACTCTCTTGTTGGAGGTGATGGCAACGACACGATCAAGAGCAGCGGCGTCAACGACCTGATCAACGCAGGCTCGGGCGACGACATCCTCGCGGTTTGTTTAGACGAGCTAGCTGGTGGCGGCTTGGCCTCTATCGACGGCGGAGCCGGGATCGACACTCTCGACCTGCTCTTTCTCGAGGATGGAGAGGACGCCGATATCGAAGTTGGTTTCAGCGACTTCGATGATGCTGTCGTCTTGAGCTTTCGCCCACTCGAGACTCCGTTTCAAGGACCAACAGGAAGCTCGATGGTCACGATCGTGGGGACGGAAGACCTCGTCGTCGAAGCTGGAAGCGGCGACGACGTGATCGACGCCAGTGCTTACGAGGACGGTCCAGTCGTTCCAGAGCGGAGCCTGTTCTCCGGGCCTCTGGACTCCGAGAGTGTGAGATCTCCGGCGGTCTCTGGACCGACCACTCTGCCCCCGCTGGAGCTTCGTGGTGGCGGCGGCAGCGACCTGATCATCGGTAGCCCCAACGACGACGTCCTGCTCGGTGGTGACGGGCCCGACAACCTCCTGGGCGGTGCGGGCGACGACACTCTTGCGGGTGGAGACGGCTTCGACACGCTCGATGGCGGCGAGGGATTTGATGTCTGCACTGAGGGGGAGGCCGGGGACGTGTCCTGCGAGAGTGACGGTGATCTCTTCGATGACGGCTTCGAGACCGGGACGATCGAGCGCTGGTCGGACAGCACCAGCTGACCGGGAGGAAGGAGTTGCCCTTGCACGTCCTCTTCGTTCACAAGAACTTCCCGGCACAGTTTGGTCACATCGCGGCCCGGCTCATCGCGGAGCGTGGCCATCGGTGTACGTTTCTCTCGGAAACTCCGCCCGGCACCGTGCAGGGGATCCGCAAAGTCCAGTACACGGTTCGTGGTGGCGCCACAGCTGCGACCAACTATCACTCCCGGACCTTCGAGAACGCGATCTGCCACAGCGAAGCGGTCTACGAGGCGGCCCGGCGGCTGAGCCTCGAGGGCGAGGAGCCCGACCTGATCGTCGGGCACTCCGGCTTCGGATCGACGCTGTTCTTGCGTGAGCTCTTCCCCGATGTGCCCCTCATCAACTACTTCGAGTACTTCTACAGGACGAAGGACAGCGACCTCGACTTCAGACCCGACTTCCCCGTGTCCGAGCTGGATCGACTTCGAGCGAGGGCGCGCAACGCCACTGTCCTGCTCGATCTCGACTCGTGTGATGCGGGCGTCTCGCCGACCCGCTATCAACAGGAGCTGTTGCCCGACGAGTACCGCCACAAGGTCCGCATCCTGCACGACGGAGTGCCGACGGATGTCTGGCGGCCGCTGCGCTGGGAGCAGCCGAC
>JANQPS010000681.1 GCA_028285365.1 Thermoanaerobaculia bacterium
ATCGAGACCGGATCGATAGTGGAGAGCTCGAGGCTCGTCCTCTCCCGGATGCGGACTTCATCGTCAAGGCGTCGGGAGTCGAGAGTCGATATGTGATCGAAAAGGAAGGGATTCTGGATCCCGACCGGCTTCGCCCTCACCTGCGTACGCGCGCGGAGACCGAACCCTCGGTTCAGTGTGAGGTTTCAGTCATCGCGGCTCGCGAAGCGCTCGAGCAGGCGGGGCGACGGCCCGAAGACGTCGACGCGATCTTTGTGGCCTGTTCGAACATCCAGCGCGCCTATCCGGCCGTTGCGATCGAGGTACAACAAGCCCTGGGCTCACCCGGTTGGGCGTACGACCTCAACGTCGCCTGCTCGTCAGCGACGTTTGCCATTCAGGCCGCCGTGGACGCGGTGGCTCGAGGCAACGCCAGCTGTGCGCTCGTCATCAATCCCGAGATCACCTCGGGGCACAACAACTTCGAGCTGCGCGATCACCACTTCATCTTCGGTGACGCCTGTACTGCCGCGGTCGTCGAGCCCCTCGAGAACGCTCGCTGCGAGGTGCCTTTCGAGGTCCTGGGTACGAAGCTGCAGACCAAGTTCTCCAACAACATACGCAACGATTTCGGCTTCCTGAACTGCGCCGAAGACGAAGCTCGCGACCCTCATGAGCTGGTCTTTCGGCAGAACGGCCGCAAGGTCTTTCGGGAGGTCTGTCCCATGGTCGCCGAGCACATTCGCGAACATCTGGCGGTGTTCGATCTCGAGGCGAGCGGACTATCGCGTATGTGGCTCCATCAGGCCAACCTGTCCATGAACGAGCTGATTGCCAAGACCGTTCTTGGCCGGGTTCCGACGGTCGAGGAGGCTCCGGTCATCCTCAACGAGTTTGCCAACACCAGCTCGGCTGGCTGCCTGATCGCGTACCACCGCCATCGCGACGACCTCGAGTCCGGCGCCCTGGGTGTGTTGTGCTCGTTTGGCGCTGGCTACTCGATTGGCAGCGTCATTCTGAGACGCGCCTGAGAGAGTCCCTGGCGACCCGTTTCAGGCGCGTTCGAGCGTGCAGTGCTCCCGCTCGAGGAGCCGGTCGAAGTAGCCGCGCAGGTTGGGCCGGTCGGTGAGGTGGCCGTCCTCTGCAGCCCAGCTGACGGTGTAGCCGACGATGATGTCGGTCACCGAGAAGCGGTCTGCGACCAGATACGTTTGCGTTCCGAGTACGCGTTCGAGTACCCGCAGGGCAGCTCTGATCTCGCGATTGTTGCGTTCGACGACCTCAGGACGGCGAAGCTCCTCCGGATAGAACTGGGTGTGCTTCTCGTTGCTCCACAGCCAGGCTTCGAGCTCGGTCAGAGTGAAGGACACCCACTGATCGTGAAGGGCTCGCTCCCAGGTTCCCGAGGGAGCGATCAAGTTGGCCTCCGGGTTTCGAGTCCGCCAGAAACGTCGAAATGGCGGCCGACTCGATCAGGACTCCACGGCGGGTGGCCAGGGCGGGGAGTTTGCCCATCGGGTGAAGCGCGCGCAGCTCTGGTGAGCCGATCAGCTTCGCGCCGGCAACGGATTCGAATTCGAGGCCTAGTTCGAGCGCTGTCCATCGACAACGGGCCGATCGCGTGGGCTCGTACTCGTACAGTTTCAACATCGACAATTGCCTCTTGCCCCTTCTGGTCATGGATCGAGGATCCCGCCCTTTTGACTCTCCGGTTGGTCTTGGGCACGATTGCGCCTCCGGTCACCGACCCGACCACCAGGCCTGTACCTTCCAGCGACTTCGAGAGGAGCAGATGATGACCTATACGTGTTTTGACGTTTCGGTAGAAGACCGGGTGGCGCACGTCACGCTCAACCGGCCAGAAAAGCGCAACAGCATGATCCCGGAGTTCTGGGAAGAGCTTCCGAAGATCGTGGGTGGCTTCGACGCAGACGGCGAAGTGCGAGCGATCGTGATCTCGTCCACCGGACCTCACTTCTCGGCTGGTCTCGACGTCGCAGCGTTCGGGGGCGGAGGTGGTGAAGGTGACATGTCTCCCGCCGAGGCCGAGCGCGCCCGACTGCAGAACGCCGCGCGCTTCTACGACCGCGTACGCGCGCTCCAGGGCACCTTCACGTGCCTCGAGGAGTGCCGCGTCCCGGTACTGGCAGCAATTCAGGGAGGTTGTATCGGCGGGGGTGTCGATCTCGCGACAGCCTGCGACATGCGCTACGCCAGTGCGGATGCGTTCTTCACGATCTTCGAGACGAACATCGGCATGACGGCGGATGTCGGTACCTTTCCACGCATCGTCAAGCTGATCCCGGAAGGTGTCGCTCGCGAGCTCGCCTACACCGGGCGTCGGATGCCGGCGATGGAGGCACAGACCGTCGGCCTGGTCAATCGAGTGTTCGACGATCACGAGGCGATGCTGGCAGGGGTCATGGAGATCGCCCGCGAGATCGCGTCGAAGGCGCCGATGGCCATTCGCGGCTGCAAGCGATTGATCAACTACTCCCGGGACCACTCGACAGCTGACACGCTGGACTACATCTCCATCTGGAACGCTTCCATGCTGAGCCGCGGCGAGATCATCGAGGCCATGACCGCCAACCGCGAGAAGCGTCCCGGCGACTTCGCCGACCTACCCAAGCTGCCCCGCCCCGACAGCAGCGTCTTGTAGCGGCGCCCTCGTCAATGGGCCGTCCTAGTAGGGCCTAGTAGCAAGTGTCTCGTCGCTCCTGATCGACCGGCCGAGGCCTTCCGTCTACGAGCGGAGGGTCTTGGTCGGATTGAGTCGGAGCGCGCGTAGCGATGGCAGGACGGTCGCGATGGCGGCTACCGTGAGAAGGACGCCAGGAACGACGAGAAACACGAGCGGGTCCTGAGTCTCGACCCGAAACAGCAGGCTCGAGGCGATCCGCGTGACGGCGAGCGCGAGCACGATGCCGACGGCTCCACCAGCGAGGACGAGCTTGAGCCCGCCTCCTGCGAGTGCCTTGATGATCGAGGTGCCGCTGGCGCCAAGGGACATGCGGATTCCGACTTCGCGTGAGCGCGCTGAGACCCCGTAGCTGACGATTCCGGCCAGACCGATCCCGGCCAGCACGAGCGCGAGTCCGCTGAATGAAACGAAAGCCGCTGCCAGCGCTCGCGAGGGAAACAACTGGGTCCCGAGGTGGTCGCCGACGGTCCGACTCTCGAGCACCATGAGGTTCGGCTCGAGGGCGCGAGCGCGCTCCAGGATCCTTGCGGAGAGGGCTCGCGCATTCTCTTCCGTGCCACCGGTGCGCGCGAGGAGCGCGATGTTGCGGGTATCGAGCTGTTCGGCGGGAAGGTAGATGAAGGGGCGCGGATCTTCGCCGAGGAGACGGACCATGGTGTCGGCGGCGACGCCGACGATCTCGAGATCTCTCGATTGCGGCCGCCGAATGGTCTGGCCGAGGACTGGGCGATCGGGGAAGTAGCGATCGACAAAAGCCTGGGAGACGACCGCAAGTGAAGCCTGGCTGCCCGTCGTGAGGCCAGCTTCGTCCTGCTGCACCTCGGAGTCACTGAGCCAGGCGGCTCGGTCGCGCTCGTCGAAGTGTCGGCCGCTCGTGATCCGGATCCCGGCCGTTTCGAAGAAGCCGCCGTCAGCCCAGGCATAGTCGGCGGTGTACGACTCCGAACCTTCTGGAGGCTCGAGGCCATCGATGTTGAAGCGGAGGGATTGAGTGTTGGAGATGTTGAGGTGGAGGTTGTCGATCAGTCCCACGCTCTCGACCTCGGGCAGCGCTTCGATGTCGGCGACGAGGTTGTCGACCAGTATGCGGCGCTCGCTTGGTGTGGCGTAACTCTGCGGAATTCCGAAGTTGAGCAGCGCAGTCGGCTGCTGGCCGAACCCTGGGTCGAGGTTCTGCATCGTGCTGACGCTGCGCAGAAACAGCCCGGCGGCGACCAGCAGCAGGGTGCTGAGGGCCACCTGGGCTACGACGAGTGTCGAGCGCAGCCGTTGTCGGGTGCGACCGCCGCCCGTCGCCTCGTCCTTGAGGACCGGTGCGACGTCGAGGCGCGTCGACTGTAAAGCGGGCGCGAGGCCGAAGAGAATCGCCGAAAGCAGCGTGGTGACGGCCCCGAAGAGCAGCACGCGAACGTCGACCGTGGCAGCCAGCTTGATCGGGAGACCTACCGGTAGCGGCCTCGAGGAGACGAAGTCCACGAGGAACGCGGCTGTGGTCATTCCGAGGCTGCCGCCAAGCACCGCGAGGATGATGGCGTCGAGCATCTGCTCTCCGATGAGGCGCGAGCGGCTCGCGCCGAGTGCCGTTTGGATCGCGACGACTCTCCTCTGGTCGGAGGCTCGAGCGAGTAGGAATCCGGCGAGGTTCGCGCAGGTGATCGTGAGGACGAGAATGACCAGTGCCATGAGCACCGAGCCGCCTGCAAGCACGAAGCGGTCGAGCACCGGGTTGAGCACCACTCCACGGGTGGGTACCACTGAGAACCCTTCGGTTCGGTCCCAAGCGGCTCGCTCGCGCTCCTTGAGGTCTGCCGTCAGCGAGGCGAGTCGGGTCTCGAGCTCGGTGACGGTGACCCTGGGCTTCAGTCGGCCTCGTGCGAAGAACCAGTGGGACGAGCGCTGCTGCAGCCGGTCGATACCAGAGGGCGAGAAGGCTCCGTCCATGGTGATGGGCGCGTAGAACTCAGGGACGATGGCCTTCAGCGCGCCATGGTAGTTGCGGGGCGCAACGCCAACGACGGTGAACATCTGGCCGCTCATTCGGATGTCCTGCCCGATGATCTCCGGGTCACCTCCGTGTGCGCGCATCCAGCGGTCCCAGCTGAGGACGACGACTGGTGCAGAGCCGAGGGCGTCGTCTTCCTCGTCTGTGAAGCCGCGGCCCAGGGCGGGAGTGATGCCCAGGATGTCGAAGGAGTTGGCCGGCACGAGCTCACCTGGAATCATCTCGATGCCGCCGTCGGGTGTGTTGACCTGAGCAATCGCGAAGCCCGTACCCGTGACCCCGACGAGCAGATCTTCGGTGACGCGCCGGACGTCCTCGAAGTCCGGATAGGACATCGGTTCCGAGGGGAACCCTTCTCCCTGCAGGTAGAGGTCGACCAGCTGTTCAGCGTCGGCGTACGGCTGCGAGCGGAGCATGATCGAGTCGACCACGCTGAACATGGCGGTATTGGCGCCGACTCCCAGGGCCAGCGACAGGACCGCGATGGACGTGAACACCGGGCGGGCTCGGAGTCTCCGGATCGAGCGTCTGATGGAGCGCAGGACTGTAGGCATCGAGGAACCTCCTGGTGCCTGCTCGCAACCCGGCGAGAGGCCGTCTGAGAGAAGACGCTTCGCGGGCCCCTGGCATTACCAGGACTTCGCGGTCAACCGTGGGATACGCTGCCGCTTTCCCAATCGATCGCAGGAGCTACCGTGACCGCAACGGCAAACGACTCGGCCACCTCGGCCACACCAGCAGACCCTGGCAGAAAAGTCGAGTTCCCCCACGCGCTCGTCCTGATCTTCGGGATGATCGTGCTCGCTCAGCTCTTCAGCTACTTCCTACCGGCGGGCGAGTTCGAGCGCGACGGGCGGCGGGTCGTGCCGGGCACCTATCAGGCCGTCGAAGCCGAGCCCCTGCCCTGGCATGCGTTTGCGTCCAAGATTCCGGAAGGCCTGGGAGCGGCCTCCGACATCATCTTTTTTGTCTTCATCATCGGTGGTGCACTCGGAGTGGTCCGTGCCACGGGTGCGATCGACGCGCTCATCGGGTTTGCGCTGAGATCGGTTGGTGGCAATCGCGTGCTGCTGATCGGCGGCACGATGGGGTTGTTCGTGCTGGGCTCGGCGACCATCGGCATGGCCGAGGAGTACCTCCCCTTCATGCCGGTGCTCGTGACACTGTGCCTCGCGCTGCGCATGGACGCTGTCGTGGCCCTGTCGATCATCGTCGTCGGCTACGGTATCGGCTACGGCGGCGCACCGCTCAATCCGTTCACGGTCGGCATCGCCCAGGACATCGCTGGCCTGCAACCCACCTCGGGTCAAGGATTTCGGTGGATCCTCTTGACCGTCTTGTATGTCGTCGGGGTCCACCACTTGCTGTCTTACGCACGCAAGATCGAGAAGGACCCGAGTCGCAGCCTCGTAGCCGACGTGGACTACTCCGAAGGCTTCGAGCTGCCGAAGGACACGGCGATGACGACACAGCGCGCACTCGTACTCGCGCTGTTTGCCGTGACCATCGCTTTCTTCGCCTACGCGAGCTCGGCTTGGGGCTGGTACCTGAAAGAGATGTCGGCCCTGTTCTTCGGCTTGGCTCTCGTCACGGGTGCCGTGGCGATGCTCAAACCCAATCGGGTCGCGACGGAGTTCTGCAACGGAGTCGCCGAGCTTGCCGCCGTAGCAGTCATCATCGGCTTTGCCCGCACCATCGAAGTCGTGCTCTCGGATGCGCGGGTCATCGACACCATCGTGCACGGAGTGGCCGGTCCACTGGGTCAGCTGGGACCATCGGTAGCCGCCGTCGGCATGGCGGTCTTTCAGAGCGTCTGCAACCTGATGATCCCGTCGGGCAGCGGTCAGGCATACGTGACGATGCCGCTGATGGCGCCCCTCGCAGACGTCGTGGGTGTCGAGCGACAAGTCGCCGTTCTCGCCTTTCAGTTTGGTGACGGCTTCACCAACATGATCATCCCCACCAACGCCGTACTCATGGGGTTGTTGCTCTACGCGCGCATCCCCTATCAGCGCTGGGTGCGCTTTCTGGTCCCGCTGCTGCTCAAGATCTACGTGGTGGCGATCATCGCGCTCGCGATCGCGGTCGGCATCGGTTACGCCTAGCAGCGCAGCGTTTTGGGAAGCCGGGTTGGAAGAGCTCGGTCAGTCGCGACGCAGACAGAACGTCGGGTCGGTGCGAGCGGCACGCCTTGTGGGGCCCCAGCACGCGGCGAGACTGCTGGTCGTGACGAGGATTGCCGCGGTAAGCGCGACGCCCGGGTGCCAGGTGAGTCCCGAGATCAAGACGTGGTCGATCAGCCGAATCGCTACGACGAGTCCCAGGCTTCCGATGATGAGCCCGAACACGACCTGAAGGGCGCCTTGACCGAGGATCAGGCGGACCAGGTCTCTAGGCGCGGCGCCCACCGCGGCGCGAATACCCATCTCGTGCTCGCGCGTGCGGACCATCAGTGCGATGACGGCGTAGGTTCCTGCAGCGCTGAGGAGGAGTGCGGCGGCTCCGAAGAGACTCAGGATCTGGGACAGCCGGCGCTCGACCCAGAGGCTCGATGCCAAGGCAGTGTCGACGTCGAGAACATCGAGAGTCCCGACACGAGGGTCGACCACTCGCAGAGCGTCCTCGACGACTGTCAGGGCGGAGACCTGCTCGCCGCGAAGGCGAACGATCAGGACGTTGGAGTTTGCCTCGCGCTCGGGCAAGAAGACGTGGAGATTGCGCTGGGTGTCGTCCGATCGATCCAGCCGGAGATCGTCGGTTACGCCGACGACGCGGACGGTCTCGGGCTCGATGCTCGACGAGTGGCCTGCAACGAGCACTGTCTGATCGATGGCTCCGGGGACCGAGTCGAACAGCCGCAGAGCGAGAGAACGGCTCACGACTGCGCTGGCAGTGTCGCCCTCTGTGTCGGAAGCGTCGAAGTCGCGTCCGGCGATCAGCGGCAGACCGAGCGCGGGGAGGAATCCGGGTGTGATGCTCATCACCGAGGGACGCGGTCCATCGTCGGTGAGCACGGAAAGGAGGCCAGCAGTCCGTGACGCCAAGGCGTCGCGATCGAGCCCCACGGCGCGGTGAGGAACGTAACCCCACGGTGAAGAGGAGGCCAGCGTGGAAGCGGTGACCGCAGGATCGGCATCGAGCTCTTGAATCAGGCGCTCGTACATGGCGCGTCGCTCGTCGGTGTCGTCGAGCTCGGCCTGGTAGACGGAGAGTTGGACGCTCGAAAGACGCTGCGTGTCGAAACCGGCCTCGGTAGCCAGCAGGGAGCGAGCAGCGGCTGCGAAGAGACCAGCGGCCAGCAAGAGCGCAAAGCACAGCCCGACCTGGGCCACCACCAGAGCCCTCGTCCATCGTGAGCTGCGAGAGCGTACGCGCAGTGCGCCGGATGGCGCCGAGGGAGACCCTGGTCGACGAGCTCGGGCTCGCCACAGGATGCCGGCGATGGGAAGCAGCGCAGCCAGGATCGAGCAAGCCAGGCCAGTGCCGATGACCAGCGCGACGAGGCGAACGTCCAGGCGGGCCTCGATCCAGTAGATGCGGGCCAGCCCACCGCCGGAAAGGAGCGCCGGTCCGAGACTCCGTGCGAGAACCCAGGCGACGACGACCGCGAGTCCAGTGCCGAGGATCCCGAGAATGAGGTTCTCGAGGAGTAGCAGCCGGACCAATCCGGGTGCTCCGCTCCCGAGGGCCATTCGGGTCTCGAGCTCGCGACGGCGCTCGATGGTGTGTCCTAGACGGATGTTGGCGAGATTGGCGACGGCTAGGAGAAGCAGTCCCAAAGACGCGATCACCATCGCTCGGAGAGCTGCCTGAGAGCGCTCGCCGATGTTGGTTTCCACGTAGCGCTCGACGGCGACGTTGCGCGCCTGGTCGCCGGGCGCGGTCTCTTCCAAGCCCTGGACGATGCGCCGCAGATCGGAACGAGCGCTGTCGATCGTTGCTCCAGTAGCCAGTCTCCCGATTCCGAAGACAAAAGACTCCGACCACTCGCGGCCGCTGTTGCGCATGATTCCCCAGACGTCGTGGCGAAGCGGAAAGTGAAAACCCGGTGGCATCACCCCGACAACGGTCGTGGGTTCTCGGTTGAGGACGATTCGAGTCCCCAGGATCGTTTCGTCTCCGCCAAACTGCTCTTGCCACAGGCGGTGACTGATGAGCGCCGCGGCCGGCTGATCCGGTTGCGCATCGTCCTCTTGGAGGTCACGTCCGAGGATCGGGCTGACGCCCAGTTTCTCGAACAGCTCGTGGTGGACATAAGAGCCGATCATGCCGCGAGTGGCGTCGCCGTGCGTGACCATCGTGTTGAAGGTGCGCAGCGGCAGCGTCCATTCGAACGATCCCTGTCCTTGCTGGATGGCGGCAAAGTCATCGGGTGGCATGGGCCAGCCAGCTGCCTCGCGGGTGGAGAACGCGGTCAGGCGATCACCGCCGGGGAACGGGAGGCCACTCAGGAGCGCACTGTCGAGGACGCTGAAGAAAGCGGCAGTCAGGCCGACGCCAAAGCCGATCAGAGCGATCGAGATCAGCGATGTGGATCTTCGTCGCCCGAGCCGGCGAGCCGCAGAAGCGGTCTCGCCCAGGATCTGTTTCATGGGTCACAACCTATCAACGGTCGAGAGGCGTCGGCACGACAGGAGACGGACGGACTCGAATCGAGTCAACTCTGGTAGCCAGCTGCCTGCAGCCGAAACAGGTGGGCGTAGCGTCCGTTCTGCGCCATCAGCTCGTCATGGCTGCCGCGCTCGACGATACGACCGTCGTGGAGGACGATGATCAGGTCGGCCATCCGCACGGTCGAGAACCTGTGCGAGATGAGAATGGCCATCTTGTCGTGCGCGAGCCCTCGCACGTGCTCGAACACCTGCGACTCGGCCTCGGCGTCCATCGCGGCGGTAGGCTCGTCGAGGACGAAGATGTCGGCCTCGGAGCGGATGAATGCCCTCGACAGCGCAACCTTTTGCCACTGCCCGCCGGAGAGTTCCCGTCCGTCCTTGAACCAACGTCCGAGTTGCGTGTGATAGCCGGCCGGCAACTGTTCCAGGAACTCCGCCGATAGGCCCTTCTTGGCTGCATCTCGCCAGCGGTCTTCGTCGGCGAAGTAGCGAGCGTCGCCAGCGCCCAGGTTCTCTCCCGCCAGGAACTGGTACCTCGAGAAGTCCTGGAAGATCACCCCGATGCGCTGTTGCAGGGCCCGCTCGTTCCATTCGTCGAGTGGGCTTCCGTCGAGCAGGATGTTTCCCGAAGTGGGTCGATAGAGACGCGCGAGCAGTTTGACGAGCGTGGTCTTGCCCGAGCCGTTTTCTCCTACGAGTGCCAGAGCCTGGCCAGGGGTGAGCTCGAGGTCGATAGCCTCGAGAACCGCTCGCGACGTGCCGGGATACGTGAAGCTCACGTCGCGGAACGAGATACCGGCTCCCGGCTCGATGCCTTCGTGCCTTCCCGAGTCATCGTCAGGCCGCGATTCGCTTCCCGGGTGCTCGAGGTACTCGTAGAGGTTG
>JANQPS010000709.1 GCA_028285365.1 Thermoanaerobaculia bacterium
CACCGCCGTGACCGGTCCCATGTATCACTCCGCGCCGAACGCATACGGCCTCTACGCAGCGCGCAACGGAGGCTTCTGTGTGCTGCAACCTCGTTTCGACCCGCAACAGCTGCTCGCGATGATCGAACAGCATCAGCTCACTCACCTCCACATGGTGCCGACCATGTTCGTGCGCCTGCTCAAGCTTCCGGAGGAGGTGAAGAACCGCTACGACGTGTCGTCACTCAAATTCGTGGTACACGCCGCAGCCCCCTGCCCTCCGGATGTCAAGCGACAGATGATCGAGTGGTGGGGGCCGGTCATCAACGAGTACTACGGGGCGACCGAGACCGGCGGCGTGGTCTTCCACACCGCGGAGGAGGCGTTGGCGAAACCAGGCACGGTGGGCAAGGCACTGCCCGAAGCGACGGTGCGCATCTACGACGACGACGGCCACGTCTTGGGGCCTGGCGAGGTCGGCGAGGTGTACCTCCGCCTCGACGGCATGGCCGACTTCACCTACCACGGTCAGGACGAGCGGCGTCGCGAAATCGAGCGCGACGGTCTGGTCACGGCCGGAGACGTAGGCTATCTCGACGAGGACGGCTATCTCTTCCTGTGCGACCGCAAAAAGGACATGGTGATCTCCGGCGGAGTCAACATCTATCCCGCAGAGATCGAGGCCGTCCTGATCGGCATGCCGGGCGTCAAGGACTGCGCCATCTTCGGGATACCGAACGAAGAGTTTGGCGAAGCCCTGTGCGCTTTCGTCGAGCCACAGGATGGAGTCGAGCTCAGCGCCGGAGACGTCCGGGAGTTCCTCGTGGACAACGTCGCCAACTACAAGATCCCTCGAACCATCGAATTCCAGCGCGACCTGCCTCGAGAAGACTCGGGGAAGATCTTCAAGCGCAAGCTCCGCGCGCCCTACTGGGAAGACGCAGGTCGTCAGATCTGAGATCGACGATCGGCTCGAAGGTGCTCCGTCGAGGGTCACAGCTCCCAAGGCCACCGTCAAGGGTCGACAGACTGATCATGTGACCAGCGCGGCGCTCAGTGGTCTGATCATCTCGAGAGCCAGTAGGGGCACAAGCCCTCGCACCATTCCAACACCGCCAACTCCGACTCGACACGAAACAGGAGACACCCGTGGGACTGATCATCTTCCTCGCAATCGGCGCCCTCGCCGGCTGGCTGGCCGGCAACCTCATGAAAGGCTCTGGATTCGGCCTCGTCGGCAACATCATCGTCGGCGTCGTTGGCGCCGTCCTCGGTGGCTTTGCGTTCGGGCTCCTCGGCCTCTCGGCGGCCGGCCTGATCGGCCAGATCGTCACGGCGACAGCCGGGTCGGCCCTGTTGCTCTTCCTGGTGGGTCTGATCAAGAAAAGTTGAGATCGCACGCGATCGGTTGACGCAACGGCATCCCATCGGACGCCATGTTTGGTGAGTTCGACAAAAAGAACCCCCAAACCCACTCCGAGGACCTGCCATGACCGCCAAGACCGACTCGATCGACCTCTCGTCAGTTGCGATCCCATGCCCCCCGGGGCGCTTGACGCGCTTCGTCGAAGCGTTCGTAGCTCCCTGGCGGGATTGGTTTGCGCTCTTCGCGCTCGAGGCCGGCGAGCCTCAGGCCAATGACGAGGCCGGCCAGCGCGACTGCCCACACTGCGGCCACCCGATGACCCAGTGTCGCAGTGGCAGCCTTCCCGCAACCTCCAACTGTTATGAGTGCGCGGAAGGTCGACGCGATGCGATCTACCTGACGGCCCTCAGCTGGCAGTCTTCGATCTTCTAGGCCCGCCGACCCTGAGACGTCCTCATGCGTACCTCCTGGAACGGCTACGGCCCACTGGCCGACTTTCTGACGACCAGTTCCTGGGACCGAGTGGCTGCGGCCACAGACCCTCCTGGGCACCTCGACGAGGATGCCGGTTCCAATGAGCCGCTCCCGGCATCGGGGGTTGCCCTCTTTGCCCGAAGCCCTAGACCCGGCACCATCCGGCAACGAGCCGCACCGGCGTCGACCCGCCGCGCTTAGAGGACTAGACCCTCGAACACACACCGTGCACAAGCCAGGCACGATGGAGCGACAGTGGAGTGACAGTGTGGAGTGACGACAGAGTGGAGTGACAGGGTGGAGTGACGACAGAGTGGAGTGACGGGGTGGAGTGACGGGGTGATAGAACTCCGGGTATGGTCTCGGTCAGCAGCCGCGCTACTCCTCTGCTGCTCCTCGGTCTGACCGGCGTTCTCCTCGCCGCCGCGAACACCATCGTGCTGGGTCCCCCCAGCCCGGCATTCCATGACGAGTTCGGCTACCTGCTTCAAGCCGACACCTTCTCTCGCGGACGACTCGCCAACCCATCACCCCCGCCCGGAACCGAAGCGTCCTTCGAGACGTTCCACACCCTCCAGTCGCCGACCTACGTCGCCAAGTACCCTCCGGCCAACGGCCTGCTGCTAGCGGCCGGCCAGGTCATCGGCCACCCCATCGTCGGCGTCTGGCTCGGCTTTGGTCTGCTGGGGCCGGCGACAGCCTGGATGCTCCTGGCGTTCCTCAACCGCCGCTGGGCTCTTCTCGGCGGTCTGCTGACCCTGGCGCAGCTCGGAGTGGCAACCTACTGGGTCAGCGGCTACTGGTCGGCGGTCCTGCCTGCGACCGGCGGCGCGCTCGTCCTCGGCGCGGCGCCACGACTCCTTCGCCGGCCCTCCAGCCGAGACGCGATCGTGATGGGAATCGGCCTTGCCGTTCTGGCGAACACGCGACCCTTCGAAGGTCTCGTACTGAGCCTCCTCCCTGCCTCACTGTTCGTCCTGACGAGGCGCGGCCGACGAGCCTGCTTCTCCACGGAAGGTCTGAGGCGGGTCACGCTTCCTCTCGCTGGCGTCCTGCTGCTGTGCCTGGCACTCATGGCGCTCTACAACCGGGCGACCACGACTCGCTGGCTCGAGGCGCCGTACACGAGCTACGAAAAGCAGTACAGCCCCTACCCACTGTTCCTGACTGCCAACAAGCGTGACACGCCCGCCTACTCGAGTGAGCCGTTTCGGCTCTACTACGGGGAGTGGCTCAGCAGCGCCTGGGAGCGGCAGCAGTCGGCTTCGGGCTGGATTTCGTTCAAGATGCGGGGTCTCCTGCAGGCCGGCCAGCTCTACTTCGGCCCGATCCTCGTCCTTCCACTGGTTCTCGGCGGGCTCAGGCTGCGGCGCCGCGGAGTCGGGTACTCACTGGCGGCGATCGCGATCCTGCTCGCAGCTCTCGCCGGGACTGTCAGCATCCGACCCCACTATCTCGGCCTCGTCCTGGCCCCCGCCATGCTCCTCGTGACCCTGGGAATCGCCACCTGCTGGACGCTGGCAAGCCGCCGATTCAGGAGGTCCAGGCGATGGACGGTCTGGGTGCTCGGCATCACACTCGTCGCCGCCTGCACTGGCGAGCGGCTCTGGTTCTGGGACGACACGAATCTCAAGGCAGCGGCGAGCCGGAGCGTCAGCCTCGCGAGGCCGGAGATCGAGTCGACGCTCTCCCAGGCTGGAGGCCAGCACCTGGTTCTGGTCGAGACCGGGCGCTACTCGAGTCCTCACGACGACTGGGTCTTCAATGGAGCGGAGCTGGCGGAACAATCTGTCGTCTGGGCTCGATGGCTCGGTCCGGAACAGAACGCCGAGCTTCTGGAAGCTTTCCCAGAGAGGCGCGCATGGCATGTCCGAATCGGCGTGAGAGGACCGGGAGACATCGGGCTCGACGAGCTCTCGCGTCCTTGAAACGAACGGCGTGAGGCTTCTGTCGGCGACGGCCTCAACCCTGGTTGGACTCCCGACCAAGGTCATCGACCCCTCGCGGACAGAATATTAAGAATTCTTATGGAACACACGTTGACATAAGTTTTTCTGATAGATAGGCTGGGCGGCCCCATGCAAGCTCTCCGCGTCTTCTGCGAGGTTGCCGAGCTGCGCAGCTTCAGCGCGGCAGCGGATCGCCTCGGCATCTCACAGTCAGCCGTCTCACAACGGGTCCGGCAGCTCGAGCAGCGCCTTCACGCGGCGCTTCTCGATCGATCGGTGCGTCCATTTACGCTGACCGCCGAAGGTGCAGTCCTGGCGCGCGAAGGGCGCGAGATTCTCAAGCGCTACGACGACTTGGAGCAACGAGTCGCCAATGGTCTCGAGACCTGTAGCGGCGTGGTCCGGGTCGACGCGATCTACTCCGCCGGCATCGGCCTGCTCAGCAAACTGCGCCGGCGGTTCCTCGAACACCAGCCGGAGGTCGAGATCCAGCTCGAGTACCGGCGACCCGAGGACGTCGCCGAAGCCGTTCGCGACGGCAGGTGCGATCTGGGGATCATCTCCTACCCCCGTCGCTGGCCCGACGTGAGCGCAAAGATGCTTCGTACGGAGAGAATGTGTGTCGTCTGTTCGGCGCGGCACGAGCTCGTCGAACGTCACGGTGGAGCCGGAGCCGTCCATGCCAGGGAGCTGTCTCACCGCTCTCTCATCGGCTTCGACCCCGATCTACCCGTCGCCCGTGCGATCAAGCGCTACCTCCGTGAGCACGGGGTGGTCGACGGCTTCTCCCAGCACGTCGACAACATCGACACCATGAAGGCGATGCTCGCCGAGACCGAAGACCTCGCCATCCTCCCGGAGCGCACGGTCCAGCGCGAGGTCAAAGCGAGGGTCCTCTCGACACTTGGCCTCGAGCCCCCGCTGACCCGACCTCTGGGAATCATCCAGGCCCGCGGCACGAGCCTCTCGGGCGCCGCTCAAGCGTTTGCCGACTTTCTGCTCGAGGACTCGTCCAACGCCCGAGATTCACAACCTGACACCGCCGACGCAGTCGAAGCTGCAGCCCCTTTTGTCCCTCCAGTCTCGCCACCGGCTACCGAAGACAACTCGTCCGGTGCCCCAGGCCCTCGCTCACGTTAGCGGCCGGAGACCCTGAACGCCTCTGCTCGCAAGTCGACCTCGCCGCAGCAACCTGCCTCCTCGGAGCCCCCATGAAGAAGAACAACTCCACAGCGCCACCCCAAGCGAGTCCACAACGACCCGTGCTTGCGCGACAGGACCGCAGGCCCGAGCGCATCGGTCTCTACGATCCGGCGTTCGAGCACGACGCGTGCGGCGTCGGCTTCGTGGCCCACATCAAGGGCCATCGGAGTCACGATCTCCTGGGGAAGGCATACCGAATGCTCTGCCAGATGGACCATCGGGGCGCGCGCGGTTCGGAGCCTGATACCGGCGACGGCGCCGGAATCCTCACCGCACTCCCTGTGGACTTCCTCAGGCGTGTCGCCCGCGACGACCTCGGCGTTCGCATGGCCCCGGATGCGTCGGTTGCAGCGGGAGTGGTTTTCCTGCCGCAACTCGACAGCGAGCGCGAACACTGCAAGCAGACGGTCGAGCAGCTACTCCGCGAGCACTCGTTGGAACTCGTGGGGTGGCGCCAGCTGCCGACCGAGCCTGATGAGGCATCCCTCGGCCCCACAGCGCGAGCCGCGATGCCGGTCTTCGAGCAGCTCATCGTCACCGACTCCGCCGATGACTCCACGACAGACAGCGCCGACTTCGAGCGGCGGCTCTATCTGACCCGTAAGCGTGCCAGTCACCAGCTGCGCGCATCGGACTTGACCCAGGCTCAGATGTTTTACGTGTGCAGCCTGTCGGCGCACACGATCATTTACAAGGGCATGTTGACCTGCCAGCAGCTCTTCGAGTTCTTTCCGGACCTGCGCTCGCGCGACTTCAAGAGCCACCTCGCCATGGTGCACTCGCGCTTCGCGACCAACACCTTTCCGTCCTGGGATCGAGCGCAGCCGAACCGCACGATGAGCCACAACGGCGAGATCAATACGCTCCGCGGCAACGCCAACTGGATGCACGCCCGCGAAGGGCTTCTCGAAAGCGAGCTCTTCGGTGACGATCTAGGCAAGCTCTTTCCGATCGTCGAGCCGGACTGTTCTGACTCCGGCAGCTTCGACAACGTTCTCGAGTTCCTGCTCATGGGCGGCCGCTCGCTGCGCGAGGCCGTGATGATGATGGTTCCCGAGGCCTGGCAGGGCGACGAGCTGATGCCTCAGGCGAAGCGGGACTTCTACGAGTACCACTCCAGTCTGATGGAGC
>JANQPS010000711.1 GCA_028285365.1 Thermoanaerobaculia bacterium
CTAGAGCAAGGAGACCTCTAGACGGAGGCCATCGTCAATTCATGCGGACGTAGGCGTTGTAGCCGGCCAAAACAATGCCCATGAAGACGAGGAGCACGACGAAGGGCAAGACGGTTGCGAGCGTGAGGCCAAGCATCAAGAGGAGTCCTCCGAAGCCGAGGCTCGCGGCCGTATTCCAGAGCAACAGGGACCAGAACCGCCGCCGCGGCGTGGTCTGCCGATCAGGAATCTTGGAAGTCGGGTCGTCCTGGACGTCCATGGCGGTAGCTAAAGAGCCGCGGAGGCCCTGGGGATCTCGGTGATGGAGGGGGTGGTCACAGGGTTGTCAAACGGACCCTAGCGCGGGCTCGGAACCGGCGGTAGGTCTTGTCGAAAAAAGAGGGCATCGAGATTGCAATACCCGTCGTCGAGACAGACACGACGGGCCGCGATCGCTCGGTGCTCGATGAGGGCACTGGGAGTTCGTCGGCGGGTGAGGAGAGCGTTGAGAGCAGCGGCTGAGATCCAGACGGACGCTCGGTTAACGAGGGAATCACGCACCGCCGTGGGGAACCTGGCACCCCTTGCAGCACGCCTTGCGGGAAACCTGGCACCCCGTGCGAACGGTGTGGTGGGGAACCTGGCACCCGGTGGAGGGGCGTTGTTTGCTCCTGGCGGTGACACGGATCGACACCTGGCGAGCCAGGCGCTGTCGCTCCAGCGGCGTCTCGACGAAAGCGCGACGGATCGATTTCGCCTCCCAGCCCCGCCTTGCGTGTCTCTGCCTTTCTGCCTCGAGTCGTAGGCGATTTTTCATCAGAACCTCGGACGACAGTCAGACGAGCCAAAGGAGACCCCCATGCCCAGCTTGATTGACAGCATTCTGCGTCGCAACGGAGAAGCCTGGACACCTGAAGATGCTCAGAAGCTGGCGGAAGAAGCCGCCAGGCAGCGCGACCGCCTCGCTGATCTGGTGGAGAAAGCGGGTCGGACCGTCAAGAAGGTGGACAAGGCACGCTCTTCTCTGGGGCCGATCGAGAACCAGCTTCGTCAGGCCCAGGAAGAGCAAGAGCGCATCGCGACGCGCATGAAGTCCGCGCAGTCCCTTGTCGAGCTCCTGGACACCGTCGAGGAGCGCAGCCGCAGGATCGAGGGCGCGACGGTCGAGGCTGCCGACAAACTGGACGCAGTATCAGCCCAGGCCGCTGACGTCGAAGCCATGCGTCCGTTGATCGCGGAGCTCCTCGAGACGGGCCGCGACTCCCAGGAACGGCTCGAGGAGCTCAAGAGCTCTAGCGACGACCTCAAGCGAGTGGAAGACAGCCTGCGCGTGATTCAGGAGCGAATGGACCACCTTCAGGGTGAGAGCCGCTCGGTGAGCGGGACCTACGACTCGCTCCAGGCCCTGGCGGACTCGCTCGGTGAAGACTTGTCGCGAATGGAGGCTACGCAGGGGGCCGTGACGATCGAGGTCACGTCCGCCAAGCTGGCCGCGGAAGATCTCGCGACGCTGACCGACGAGTTCACGGGTGTCAGGGCAACGGCCAAGACGATCGAGGAGGAGCTGCAGCGGCTGCACTCGCTCTCCGAGCACGTCGGGCGCAAGGTCAGCGCACTTGGCCACACGCAGGAGGCACTAGAGCGAGCCGAAGCACAAGGCCGACAGGTCAACGAACTGGTCTTCCAGCTGGAAGACCGGGTCAAGAAGGTGGCTGAGGAGAGTCGTCTGCTGGACGTCGTAGAAGAGAGGACCGACTCTCTTCGCTCGTTGAGCGACAAGGTCGACGAGGACCTGCGCACGGCGATGGCGAGCCAAGAGCAGCTCCAGGAGCGTGGTGACGCAACGCGCAAGCACGTCGAGTCGACCCTGGACGCGATGCAGACCGGCCTCGAGGACGCTGCCAAGCTCCGTGCGGAGCTCGAGCTCACGGGTACGCGGATCGACGACCTCGGAGAGTCGCTCAAGCGCCAGAGCGAAACGGTTGCGGGCCTGGGAGCTGCCGAGCAGCGCGCCGATCTCGTGGAGCAAAGGACGCAAGATCTCGATTCGCGAAGCACCGTACTCGTCGACCGGCTGACAGAGATCGAAGCCGGACTCTCGGGGCTCGGCAGCACCGAGAAACAGCTGCTTCAGGTGAAGGAAAAGGCGGCGGAGCTCGATCAGCTGATGGAGGCGATCGAAGCTCGCAGTGAGACGGTCGACAAGACGGGAGAGTCGCTGGTTCAGCTCGGGTCGCAGTACCAGGAAGTGAGAGCCCACCTCGACCAGCTTGGCGCCGATCGCGAAGACCTCGATCAGGCGCTCGCCACGATGACCGAGTTCAGGCAGCAGGGTGATGCCACAGGTCGACAGATCCGAGAGCTCAACGAGAAGCTCCCGCAGGTCGAGGAGCTCCACGAGCGCCTCCTGGGTCTCGACAAGCTGAGCGACAAGATCTCCAAGAAGGTCGGCGAGCTGGAGCCGAGGATGGAGTTGGTTCAGGGACTCGAAGGCCGAGTCAACCAGCTCAACGAGCTCAGTGCCAGCGTCGACGAGCGTCTGTCGGCTCAGCTCGAGCGCGATTCCGAAGTGGAGTCGATGAAGGCCAGCCACGAAGGTTTGGCTCTCAAACTCGGCGACCTGCAGAACATGGCGAGTGCTCTCATGGAGTCCGAGAAGCTGCAGGGGATGGCCGAGCGCATGGAGGCTCTAGAGAACAAGCTCGACGCCGCCATGGTTCGTCTCGAAGCCAGTGAGCGTCTCGAACCCTCGATCTCGAGCAACGAGGAGCGGCTCGGAGCACTCGACGAGCGCATCGCGTCCATCGACGGACAGGTGGGTCGTCAGGACGAGCAGCTCAGCGCCTTCCTGGCAGAGAGCGAGGCATTCGTCGAGCGGCGGATGCAGTGGCAAGCCGAGATCTCCGAACTGGACGACAGGCAGCAGGGGCTCGTCGATCGCGGCGCCGAGATGCGTCGTCAGCTCGTGGCCCTCGACGAGCAGAGCCAGCGACTCGAGACCCAGCGTTCGAAGCTCGACTTCACCGACAAGCGCATCACCCAGTTCGAGGAACGCCTCAGTGCCTTCAAGGCTCTCGAGACCGAGCTCGAGCGCAAGATGGACGCGATCAGCTCCAGGCATCAGCTCGTCGACCGCATCAAGGGAGAGGTCGAGCAGGTCTTCGAGACGAGCGAGCGGACTCGCAAGGAGAGCGCGGCTGTTCTCGATGCCAGTCGAGAGCTGTCCAAGTCGCAATCCGCGATGGCCGAGATGGCTCGCAGTGCCGATGAGCTACAGGACCGTCTCGCCGGGCTGCAGTCGCGATTCGTAGACATCGAAGAGGCCGAGCTCAAGGTGGACTCGTTGTCCAATCTCATCTCGGACATTGCCGTCAACCTCGACAACCTGCGCGAGCAGCAAGCGGTCGTCGATCATGTTGCCGACAAACTCTCCGAGATGGAGTACGAGATGCAGCGGGCCGATCACACGATCAAGAAGATGCGCGAGGAGCGTCGTTTGGCGTCGCGTATCCAGGATGGCATCAAGTCTCTGCGCGAGCGCAAGGACACCCGGCCCTCTCTGAGTCTGGTCAGAGACCGCGGAAAAGGCGCGGTGTCGGGCGACGACACGAAGAGCGCCAAGGACCCAGCCGAGGCCGGCGAGCCGACTGAAGCCGTCGAGCAGGAGACGAGCGCGGTGACGTCGTAGCCCGTCGTAACGCCGCGGGGCCTTCGCCGAAGGGTCCGCGGTGCCCATGACGGTCCGCTCACGCTTCTCGGCGAGAGCTGGACGACGCTAGAGAGGCAGGGAGTAAGCTGGAAGGATGAGCGATGACTCGTCCTCCCAGCTGCGACCCGAAGACCGTCTGCCACACCGAGCACCGGCACTTCTCGTGCTTGGTGTCGTTCGGGAAGAAGGTGACGAGCTCTGGGTGCGCGGGGTGTTGCCTTGCGGGCTGCCGACCTCTGACGGTGAGCGTGTCAGCGCACTCTACGGCCTCGAGCTCGCGGCACAGGCTTCCGGGATGTGGGCACCGCAGCCCGGGCGGCCGTTGGCGCCGAAGCGTGGCTACCTGGTTGGAATCCGGCGAGCCAAACTGGTTGCGGATCTTCCAGCGACGTCGCCGCTGCTCGTTCACCTGAAGCGCAAAGGCAGCGCTGGCAATCTGAACAGTTTTGCCTGCGAGGTAGCGCTCGAGAGTGATCCTGAGACCGTGCTGGTCTCAGGAGATCTGAGTACCTTCAGCGAGTACTGACCGGGTCGTCTGGCTCGGGCTTGGTCGACGCGAGAAAGGCAACGGCAAGGGGTGGCTGGTGCGGAGTAGACTTGAATCTGGTTCGCATCTGATGGGCGAAAGTCGGACGTAGAAATCGCTGGATTTGAGCCGCAGGTAGCAGGCCCAACTCGAGAGTGCCCAGAGACGCAGAGTTCCAAGTGAACGAAGAGACAGGCAGGCAGGCTCTCAACACCATGAGCGCCGCCCCGGACAGCCAGACGACCGGAGAGAACGGAGCCGAGTACGACGTCG
>JANQPS010000714.1 GCA_028285365.1 Thermoanaerobaculia bacterium
GTCGAGGTCTCTATCTCTGGCCCGGGCCGGAGTCGGTGGCGCACCGTGGAACGGTCGGGCTCGCGCCCGAGAACACACTCGCGGCGCTGGAGGCGGCGATCGCGCTGGGAGCCACTCGTGCGGAGATCGACGTGCGCACGACGAGTGACGGCGTTCTCGTTCTGATGCACGACGTCACGGTCGACCGCACGACGGACGGCAGCGGCGCGCTCGCCGAGATGACCGCTCGAGAGGTCGCGCGTCTCGATGCAGGCTCCTGGTTCGATTCACGGTTCGCGCGCGAGCGGGTGCCCACGTTGCGACAAACGCTCGAGAGCATCAAAGGGCGGATCCACGCTGACCTCGATCTCAAGGACGCCAAGCCGGCCGCGGTGATTGCTCTTCTGAATGAGCTCGACATGCTAGAGGGCACGACGGTGTTCGCGAGAGCCGCCGATGACGTACGAGAGCTCGCGCGATTGGCGCCGGGGCTTGCGGTGCGCCCGTCGATTCGGAGCCCCGACGGTCTCGAAGAGCTGGTCGAGGCGCTCGACCCTCCGATCGTCAACATCGACTGGCGGAACTTCTCTCCTGAGCTGATTCTGGACATTCATCGTCAGGGACGGCTCGCGTTCGTGAACACGCTGGGGGCAGGTGACGGACGCGGGCGCATTCTCGAAGCGCTCGCCGCCGGTGCTGACTTCATCCAAAGCGACGACACCGAGCTCATGACAGAGCTCGTGCAAGCCTGGAGGACGACGCCGCAGGCCGGACGGGCGCTCCTCGACGCGCACAATGCCTATCCCTACGAGGGTCGCTTCGCTGATCGTGTCGACCGAGCGCTGTCCTCCGGGATCCCACTGGCGATCGAGCAGGATCTCTGCTGGGTGGAGACGGACGGAGGGTTTCGCTCCATCGTCTCTCACGGCGAGCCCTTCACCGGCGAGGAGCCCAATCTGGAGGAGTCGTTCTTCTCGAAGGTGGTTCCACTGCTCGAGCAAGAGCTCGCCGAAGGAGACCCGACGCATTGGCCCGTCTTGGTGCTCAATCTCGACTTCAAGCACGACCCGGAGCCACATCTCCGCGAGATCGAGCGGGTCCTCCAACGCTACGACCACTTCCTGACGTATGCCGAGCGGACCGCGACGCTCGCGGAGATCGCGCCGCTGCGCGTCGGTCCGCTGCTGGTGCTGACCGGTTCGAGCGACGCGCAGCAGCGCGTCTTCCACGACGAGAAAGCGCCTGGGGACACGCTCCTCTTGTTTGGCGCTGCGAAAACTGACGCCGAGGGTTTACCGGAGCCGGTGGACAACTATCGGCGGTGGTGGAACAACCCCTGGCGCAAGGTGGAAGGCCGAGCCCAGCCGCTGGCGGGGGAGTGGAGCGAGGAGGAGCGTAAACGACTCGCCGAGTTGGTGCGCGCTGCTCATACCCGCGGACACTGGCTGCGCTTCTACACCCTCAATGGGCACAAGTCAGAAGACGGGTCGGAGAACGGCTGGTTCGCCGGCTACAACTTCGGCTCGCTCGAAGCGGCCAGGCTCCGCTGGCAGGCGGCGCAGGAGGCCGGCGTCGATTTCATCGCGTCCGACCAGTACGAGGCGCTGGCGGCTGTGATGAGCCAAGCGGGCGAGCACGAGCGACCGTGATTGGCGAAGCGGCACTGGCGTCCCTCGTGGCGAGCGTGCTGTTGGGCTTGCGGGTCGACTCTCGGCTCGGGCTGAGCCGCAAGTGCCTCGAGTCCAGGGTGGACGAACTGTTTGTGCTGATCACCAATCCAAACCACGAAGCAGAAGAAGGTGAACCGTCATGATGGAACTGTGGACGTCACCCACGCCCAACGGCTGGAAGGTGTCGATCATGTTGGAAGAGCTCATTGAAGCGGGTGCGCTGACCGACGAATTCGAAGTGCGCATGATCGACCTGATGAAAGGGGAACAGTTCGGTGACGACTTCGTCGAGCGCAACCCGAATCAGAAGATACCGACGCTACGCCACAACGGCAGAGACCTCATCGAGAGCTGCTCGATCCTGCAGTACCTTGGCGAGACCTTTCCGAGTGATTTGCTGCCGCTCGACGAGCGCAAGTGGGACGTCATTCCCTGGGTCTATTGGCAGGCGGCCAACGTGGGGCCAGTGTTCGGCAACAAGCTCAGCTACACCCGCTACATGAACGACGTTCCCGACGAGCAGAAGGTGCATCCGCTGGAACGCTTCAACACGGAAGCCTTGAGGCTCGTTTCGGTACTCGACAGGAAGCTCGGCGACAATCCGTGGGTCTGTGGCAACGGGTTCACGATTGCCGACATTGCCCTCTACCCGTGGATTCGTGGCTGGAAGTGGAGCAAAGTCAACATCACGACCAAGCCGCGCGTCATGGAGTGGGTGGACCGGGTGCGTGCGAGACCCGGCGTGGAGCGTGGCCTCGCCTACGGTGTCCCCAAGGACGAAATCGATCAGTGGAGCGAAGAGCGTAAGGCGCGCACTGCCAAGAGCGGCGCAAACATGGCTTCGAACGAGAACGTCAAAGACTCGATTCTCTGAGGTTGGACGTCATGGGTGGGACGTCATGGTGGTCTGGTGAGAGCTGACTAACGATCGCCCGGCGACTCGCTTTCATAGAAGAGCGAACGCAGCAGGTGTTCGTAGCGCCACGCCCAGATCGGGAAGTCGGAACTGTCGTTCCACTCTCGACCCGACACCGTGTGTCCAGCAGCGAGGAGTTGATCCCGTAGCTGCCGACCGAATGCCGGAATGTCGGTCTCGGTGGCGTCATTGCTGTGGTCGAGTCGTCCCCAGTCGAGATAGATGTCCAGCGCCGTTGCCGAGGACGTGTCGACGAGATCCAGCAGCTCCTGCGCACCGCGTGCGATGGCGAGGACGGACTGGCCCCCCGCCTTGTTGAAGGTGCCAGGGTAGCGGAGGGCCATCTCTACGGCGGCGTAGCCTGGCTCGTCGATTCCGGTGACCGCTCGCGAATCGGGATTCGTGAGAGTGCGGTAGCGGTCGTCGATCCAGGGCACCAGATCGTCGACGACCATCTCTGCATGGGCGTAGCGCTGGGAGCGAGCGTGCTCGTAGGCGCTGTTCGAGCCCACGAAGACGCCGATGACGGGCTTGGTGGTGCCGTCGTTCATCGCGTCGAAAACTCCGGCGAGCTTCGCCTGGTCGAGCATGCGCTGGCCGAGCAGCACGTAGACGGTTGGGTAGCGCAGGGTCGTCTTCCGGTCGTACCCGTGTGGCAGGTACACGGAGACGTTTCTCTTGCCACCCCAGGTCATCGTGCCGATGGTCCGGGTCGGAGACTCGAAATGGTGAGTCTCTATTCGTCCGATGCCAGACGCCCGTGCGCTTGAAGGCGGGCCCTCGTCAGCGCCGGGTGCAATGTACAGCGACACGAGTCCTGGATAGAGGCGAGAGTCACCTCGCCGCGGGTTCAGGGGATCGACGACGGGCTCGTCGAGATTGCGCACGAACTGGTACTGGATTCGTGCATCGACTGGGAGCTCGAAAGAAGCGAAAAAGAGATCGGTGTCGGGTACTCGGTGCATCGCGAGCTCTGTTCTGGATCCGAGCATGCCGCCCCGTATTGCGACGTCGTCGGCCGACCCGTGGTAGACGAAGTGAACCCTGCGGCCGTCTTCGCCGATCGGGAACTCGGTATGTTGGGCCAGGTACTCACGAATTGCCGCGTCTTTGTCGTCTGCCGACGAGAGCGACGCGACCCAGCGGGCGAACTCCGTTTCGGGGAGAAGGCCCTGCGGCACCGAGGTCTCTGTGGTGATCTCGGTGGCAGTCGGGCCGCTCTTTTGGGGTACGACGTCG
>JANQPS010000721.1 GCA_028285365.1 Thermoanaerobaculia bacterium
GGACGTCGCGGTCAAGATCTTTGCCGCCGGCACGGTCTCGGACGAGGCGCTGGCGAGCTTCCGGCGTGAGCGCCAGATCCTGGCGACCCTCGAGCACCCCAACATCGCACGCCTCCTCGATGGTGGCTCTACCGAAGACCGCCTCCCCTA
This sequence comes from Thermoanaerobaculia bacterium, assembly GCA_028285365.1. GTDB lineage: Bacteria > Acidobacteriota > Thermoanaerobaculia > Multivoradales > Multivoraceae > JANQPS01. Next base: position 151 of record JANQPS010000721.1, read on the forward strand.
CGTCGTCATGGAGTTCATCGAGGGATTTGCGATCGACGAGTACTGCGAGCAGCAACAACTGTCCGTCGAGGAGAGACTCGAGCTGTTCGTGACGGTTTGTTCAGCGGTCTCCTACGCCCATAGCCGGCTGGTCGTGCATCGCGACATCAAACCCTCCAACATCCTGGTGACTGGGGACGGTGTCCCCAAACTGCTCGACTTCGGCATCGCCAAGCTACTCGATCCGGACGAGGCAGGAGTCTCGGTGGTGATCACGGGACGACACCAGCGTCTGCTGACTCCTCTCTACGCGAGCCCAGAGCAGGTTCGCGGCGAGCCGATCACGATCGCGTCGGACGTCTACTCGCTGGGCATCCTGCTCTACCTCATGCTGACCGGCCAGCGGCCCTTCAGCCTCTCAGGAAAGTCGCCAACCGAGATCGAGCGGATCATCACCGAAGAGACACCGTCGCGACCGAGCACGGCCGTCAACAGACCAGCGAGCGACCAGCAGACGACCGACAGCATCACGACCCCGGACCTCGGCGGCGGAAGGCGGCTGCAACGTCGCCTCGCGGGAGACCTCGACAACATCGTGCTCAAGGCTCTGCGCAAGGATCCACTGCAGCGCTACGCGACCGTCGGCGAACTGGCGGACGACATCCGCCGACATCTCGAAGGCCTGCCGGTGCTGGCGAGACCTCAGGCACTCGGCTACCGGCTCTCCAAGTTCGTGCGGCGACACAAGGTGGGCTTCGCCGCGGCTTCGCTCGTCAGCCTTTCGCTCGTCGCCGGCCTCCTCGTCGCTCTGTGGCAGGCCGGAATCGCGCGACGTGAAGCCAACAACGCTCAGGAGGTCAAGGCTTTTGTCCTCAACCTGCTGGAGCTCTCCGATCCCAACCGCTCCCGCGGCGACCTCACGACGCGCGAGCTCCTCGACGAGGGCGCCCAGCGAATCGGAGAGCTCGATGACCAGCCGGCCGTCCAAGTCGAAATGCGAGCGGTCATCGGCAGCGTGTACAAGCAGCTGGGGCTCTACGAACAGGCCCGGCCTCTTCTGACCCAGGCTCTCGAACAGGCACGAGAGGTCCACGGCGACGTGCACGAACAGGTCGTCCATCGACTCAACGATCTGGCCAGCCTCAGCTATCTCGGCGGCGACTACGACGAAGCCGTCACTCTCAACCGCGAATCGCTGAGGCTCAGTCGCGAGCTTCGTGGGACTCCGAACCTCTTGACCGCTCGCTGCCTCAGTGAGCTCTCGGTCACTCTCCGTGCAAAGCGCGAGCTCGACGAGGCCGGACAGTTGGCCAGGGAGTCATTGGAGATCCGCCGCACCCTCCTCGGTGAGCGGCATGCGGACGTCGCCGAGAGCCTCGTCAACATCGGCGTCGTCGACTACCTCAAAGGTGACGACTCCAGCGCGGAAGCTCTGTACGGGCAGGCACTCGAGATACAGCGCTCACTCCTGGGGACCGAACACCTATCGGTCGCATCGACCATGAATCGCATGGCCATCCTGAAGCGTCGCGCGGGCGCCTTCGACGACGCCATTGCGCTCTACCAGCAGGTCCTCGACATCTACCGCACGCTCCTCGGTGAACGACACCCCGACATTGCCACCGTGCTCAACAACCTGGGCAGCGTCTACTCTTTCGCTGGCGAGTGGCCAACTGCCGAAGCCTTCCACCGCGAAGCCATGGAGATGCAGCGCGAACTCCTTGGTGACAATCACCCAGATGTGGCCTTCAGCATGAACAATCTCGCCGTCCGACTGTTGGCACGACGAGACGACGAGGCGGCCCTCGATCTCTTTCGACAAGCCCTGGAGATTCGCCAGCGAACTCTGCCGGAGGGTCACTCCTACACAACGAACACCCTGCTCGGACTCGGCCAGGTACTCTTGAGGCTGGGACGCCTCGAAGAATCAGAGACGTTTCTCAGAGAGGCCCTGGTTCCGACGACGACCTGGCCAAACGACGGCATGAGCCGGGGCTACGCCACCAGTCTCCTCGGCGTCAACCTGTCGAGACAGGGGCGCTACGACGATGCTGAAGCCGCGCTGGTCGAGGCGCTCGAGCTCATTGGAACCAAGAATCCCCGAGAGCTCCGGAACGCTCGAGACAACGTCCGACGGCACTTCGAACGCCGTGGTCAGCCAGAGCGCGCCGAGGCGTATAGAGCCCCGGACGCTCGAGAGTAGACGCAAGTTCCATTCGAACCCTCCACGTGGGATGCAGGCTGGCGTCTTGTCGCGGCGAGCCCTAGGCCGAACGTGATGGATCTCTCCCCCCGCTCTCGTGTCGAGACCGGTACTTGGCCTCGACACCCCGAACGAGGTGTCGAGGCGCCGGGAACGAGACGCCGATCGTTCCCGGCACACCAAGAGGCCTCGCCGCCTGGTCGTTTACTTGCTCCCGCCTGGTCGTTTACTCGCTCCCGCCTGGTCGTTTACTCGCTCTTCTTCTTTTCGAGCGCTTCACGCTCGAGCAGGCGAGCACCCCGCATGATGTTGCCCATGGCGTAGTTGCCTTCGTGGCAAGCGTACTCATAGACCTTCTCGTCAGACTCTGGCCACGTGAAGTCACCGGTCCACGGCGCCTGCCACAAGGACGGGTCGTTGACCGTGAACTCGTAGTGGAGGGTGTCTGCGTCCTTGCGGGTAAAGCGCTCGGTCACGTGAAGGGTTTCGGTGGGTCCGAGGAATCCACCTTCGTGCTTCTTGAAGTTTTTGGTCTCGACGACCAGGGTGTCGCCTTCCCAACGGCCGACGGAGTCGCCCCACCAGAAGCGCTGGTCTTCTGGAGCGTGCTCACCACCGATACGCACCACGCGCACGTCGTGAACCATCTCGTTGAGGATCATGACGGTGTCTTCCGTCTGGATGATGCGCTTGTAGTTGTTATAGAGCGCCGGCAGAGCGGGAACGGTTGACCCGAAGCTCGCCAGGCAACGCTCGGCAAGCGGCCGCTGCTCGATGTTGTCGTAGGGACCGGGACGATCCCAATCGATCCAGTACGCCGTGCCGTCGTTGGGCCGGAACAGGTCGCGCAGTTTCCCGAGCTCAGCCATGGCAGCAGGCGCAAATCCGGGCCGGCGACCGTTCGGCGGGTCGGTGAGGATCGACGTGCGGAACTTGCCGTCGACCATGACGACCGAGTCACCACGATCGATCCAGAAGTTGTTGTAACCGCCCACGTTTCCGGCGCCGAGATTCTCGCGCTGGGATTCGTCGAGACCCACCGGAGCGGCACCACCGATGGCCGGCGCGTCACGATCGGGGTCACTCTGGGCGGCACCGAGAGCGATCTGCTCCTGCTCCTTGGCGATGATCTCGTCGGCCTGCTCCTTGGTGAGGTAGAGGTTCTCACCGAAGCTCGCCGGGCGCTCGAGCGGCGTCAAGGTGGCCAGGTTGTAGGTACCCGAGATATCCGGTTTGCCGCTAGGCGTGCGGGGGATGTCGGCGGTACTCGAGGCGAGCACGGGCGCTGCAAGGACGAGGAGGCCTAGGGAGAAGAAGAGGAGTCGCTGAAGCTCTCCTGGAGTCGTGGGTCTCATGGTGTTCGGCTCCTGGGCTGAGTCCTGGACTGTGTGGGCCGTAGTGTGGGTCCTGGACTGTGTGGGCGTCGTCGGATGGCACTGCGGGACCGGGCCCGCCGCGGACCGCTGATTCTATGCGACGACCGGGCCAACGAACGGTCAACTCGGTACAAGACGCAACCACTCACGATCCT
>JANQPS010000733.1 GCA_028285365.1 Thermoanaerobaculia bacterium
CCGCCAGTGCACCCCGTCCCCGGTTGTGCGGCGCGCGCGAGGTTAGGGCTCGGGCGAAGAGCCATGGCCTCCAGCTCCTCGAGCACACCGTCGGACAACTGCTTCGGCCAGGGAACGATGCGTCCCAAGGCACCACACGTCTGGAATGCAGCAGTGTCCTGAACGGGCTGGAAGGGTGAGCCGAGCGTATTGGAGTACGCGCGTACCTGACCGGTGGCCGTGTCGGTCACCGTGATCTCCGCCGCGACGTTCGTGAGACCGCCGGCGAACACCCAGAAGCTGTTGGCGAACGAGCAGGCGTCGAGCACCTTGATTACCAGCTCGACGTTGGCTTCGTCGAAGAACCAGAAGAATCCGGTGTCAGGGGTGAGAGATACCGCCTGCCCAGTGCCCGAGTTGCCTTCGAAATCTGACCAGTCGACCGAAACTCGGAAGCGCTCGTCGTTGAGACACAGGTCCGTTGCCGACTGCTGGCACGATGCCTCTCCGATGTCGATGCTGGCCGTGCGTCCGGCGATCCCGCCGTCTCCTTCGTCGATGTCGTCGAGTTGGTAGATCGCGGTGACCTCGCCGCTACCTGCGGAGATCGCCGGGTTGCGGACGTCGGTGGCGGCGTCGAGATCGCTGACTACGACCTCCTCACCACCTGCTTGGCCGCAACCCGGGAAGACTCGCCCCAGGATGCTCGTTTGAGCAGAGGCTGACGTGTCCTGCCAGCCAACGATGCAGTTGCCGCTGGCTGTCGTGTCGATGCTCGGCTGCGACTGGCTTCCGGATTCATCGGTGTTGACTCGAACGTCTTCGTTGCCGAGTGTCGAGCCGTCTGAGGTCACGCGCTGAAACCAGACATCGCCTCCCGGTTCTCGGCGTGCCGAGCTGGAGTCAGCCAAGGACACACCCTGCCAGACGACGCCGAAGTCGCCGCTGCCCGGGACGTCGGCAACACCTGGTTTTCTCTGGTCGCCGTCCGCGAACTGGTTGACCCGTACTGGCGATGGGGCCAAGTCGCCGCCCAGATCGACAAGGGTGGCGAAGATGTCCGAGTCGCTCTCTGGACCGGCCTCGAAGACCACCATGACGCCACCATCGTCGTCGACGGCCACGTCGGGTGCGCTGGGGTTCTGGCTGTCACCGCTCAAGGCCACGCTAGTACCGATCGGATCGCCTGAAGGAGAGAACGATCGCCCCAGAATGCTCGTTCCTGGGGCACTGCCACCGCCTTCGAGGCCCGGGTTCAAGCCCTTCCAGACCACGAAGAACTGGCCGGCAGCGTTGATCGACACCTCGGGTGAGGAGACACTGGACGAACTGCCGTCGTCGACCTGGAACTCGCTACCCACCAGCTCGCCGCTCGCTCCGAGACGTCGACCAAGAATGCTGGTGCTGTCTTGTTCCCAGACGACGATGGCCTCGCCCTGGGAGCTGACCGCCACGTCGGGCTCGCGGTTGAGTGCGTCCGAGCTCTGGCTGACTGGTACCTGAGAACCCAGGGCGCTGCCGTTGGCGTCGTAGCGCTGGACGAAGATGATGCTCGAGTCGCCTCGCGCTCCCGCCCAGACTGCGACCCGCCCGCCGAGCCCGTCGTCAGCGAGCGCTGGTTCGCTGCCGATACTGATGAGCTCACCCTGCACACCGTCGGTGAAGAGGTCTTTCTCGGCGATGGTGACGGTGGCCTGCGTCCGGCTGCCCAGCACGGCACCGCCGGTGAGAGCTCTGAGCTCGACGGCGAACTGTTCGTCTCCCTCCTGTTGGCCGTCGTCGATGACCTCGACCGTGATGGCTTTGGGCTCGGCGTCCCCGTCTTGCCACTCCAGCGTTCCGCTGATCACGAAGTCGGATCCTTCGGTAGCGCTGCCGCCCGTCGCTCGGATGTCTGCCGTGACCGCTCCGCTGGCGCCGCCGACACGTTGCACCAGGAGACGCTTGCGCTCGCCTTCGGAGGCACGTTGCGAGGCAAAGGTGAGCTCGAGGGCTCCGGTTGCCGAGCTCGGGGCCGTTGTGGACGAGACCACGGCGCTGGGCTCGCTGACCACCTGGTTGCGGTTGGCGACATTGGGCAGAGTGAAGGTCTGCACCCGGAAGAAGTGCTGGTCCCCGGGTTCGAGGCCCGTGATTCGAAGGAAGGAGACGGTCTTGTCGACGGTGTCTCCAGCCAGCTCAAAAGGACCGTTCGGATTGCTGGAGACGCTCACGCGATAGCCACCATCGAAGCCCGTGAAGTCGATGACACTCCAACCCACGACGACCGAGGTGGCGTCGATCGGAACGACCGTGACGAGCTCTGGAGGCACGGTTTGGGTTTGCAGGGCACCGGGCTCGAGCGCGTCGACGTAGTTGCGCGCGGTGTCGCTCGTCGCAGTGAGACCGTTGAAACCGAGGTAGAGATCCGTGACTTGCGTGAAGTCAGACAGGGTCGCCGGAATTTCGCCAACCAACTGGTTCGACCCGAGGGTGAGGATGCGCAGAGGTGCTCCCGCAGGGAGCAGTGGGAACGGCCCGCTCAGATGGTTGTCCCAGAGGTGCAGAACTTCGAGCTGAGAGAAGCCTGAGAGATCTGGAATGGGTCCCGTGAGCTCGTTGGTGACCAGGTTGAGCTCCTGGAGCTGATCGAGTCCAGTGAGCGGCGAAATGGGGCTGGTGAGCTGGTTGTCGAAGAGGACAATGCGGCGCAACTGCACGTTGTTGGTGAAGTCCGGAAGCGCTCCGCTCAGGTCGTTGAGATGGAGCTCGAGGTTCTCGAGACGCGTGAGCGCCGAGAGGTCGGGTATCTCGCCCGTCAAGCGGTTGCCTTGGAAGTTGAGGTCTTCGACTCGACCGAGTGCAGCAAGCTCGGGAATCGGTCCTGTCAACTCGTTGAGAGCGAGCCTGATGCTCACGAGCTGAGTGAGGTCCGAGAGGTCGGGTATCTGGCCGCTGAGGCGATTGGACGACAAGTCCAGCGACGCGAGCTGCGAGAGACCGGCGAGGCTCGGAATGGCGCCGGTGAGCTGGTTGGAGCCGAGCCCGAGCTCGGCCAGCTCGGTCAGTCTGGCGAGCTCGGGGATGACACCGGTCAGCTGGTTGTCGCTGAGTCCCAACTCCTCGAGCCGAGTGAGCTGTGAGAGGTCGGGAATCGAGCCCGTGAGTCGATTGTCGTTGAGGATCAGCTGGCGAAGGCTCGTGAGCGTCGAGAGTTCGGGAATGGGTCCGGTGAGCTCGTTCTGGTCGAGCAGGATCGCCTCGACGCTGGTCAAGTCCGAGAGGTTCGGAATCGGACCGGACAAGTCGTTCGATCCCAGGATCAACACCTCGAGCCGATCGAGTCCTTCGAGTGACGGAATCGGGCCGCCGATCTGGTTGCTGAAGAGCAACAAGCGTCGGAGTTGCGACAGGGGGGCGAGCTCCGGGAGCTGGCCGTTGAGCTGATTCTGTTGAAGCTCGATCACCTCGAGCGCGGCAAGCGACGAGAGGTCGGGGATCGGGCCAGAGAGCCCATTGTTGAAGAGGAAGAGACTCTGCACACGGAACTGTTCGGGAACAGAGGTCGCCTCACAGACGACACCAAACCAGTCGCATTCGGTGCCGGGATCACCGAGCCAGCCTTCGTTGTCGAACCAATCGGTTCCACCGGTGTTGTCGAACAGGCTGATCAGAGTCTGTCTTTCGGCCGCTGGCACCTGACTTCGGACACTCGGGGTGACACTCAGCAGACAGCCGAGCCCAACGACGATCGTGGCCAACGCTCGTATCCCGTTCGCCCGTGCTCTCATGACGTCCGCGGCTCGATTCACCATCTCGCGACCTCTTTTCGTGCAGATCCTCGACGGCTCCAGGCGGCCGTCAAAGAGATCCGCGCCATTTCGCTCGGAATGCCGTCACTCTTTTTGGTCCGCAACCTCCGCAGGCAAGAACGGCTCCTGGAGCCGACCGAAGGGGCCGGCTCCGGCTCTACTGGTTACCGGAGTCTGGCGACTGGTCTCTCCGTGCCTCCTCGAGCAGGGCGACAAGTGACGGTGGGCCGAGCTCGCGGGCGAGCGTCAAGGCGGTCAACTCGAACCAGGTAGCTGCGCTGGTCTGGAGGGGCAGTGCGCTCTTTACGGCGGCTCGAGCGCGTGACGAGCGGTCCTCACCAGAGCGCTGGGCGGCCCAACCAGCACAGGCCCAGGACGTCATGAAGACCGTGAGCGCGACGGTACTCCAAACCCCTGGATCGCTTCGACGGCCTTGGACTAGCGATGCGCTCGTCATGGGTCGAGATCGATCGCTCATCCGATCACCTTACTTGATCGAGGTGGGTGTCGAGCGCTTGACCTCGCTCAGCAGAACCGGGTGTATCGCTGCTCGGACGCTAGGCCCTTCGGCGTTGCACCCCGATTCGAAGCGGGCTAGGGAAGTCTCCAGAAGATTGGATACAGACTCGGTGACCACGGCCGCCGGGGCCTTCGACATCCCATTCGCGTCGCTTGGCGATCGGTCCGGCCCTCGTCCCAGCCGGAACCTCGACTCACAATGGAGGTCCCACGGTCGATACCTTGGCCGGACTCATCCGTCACGCTGTCGTCCTCGGGACGGACCCTGCGTCGGCGCCGTCCGTAACCTGAGCAAGCTCAGGGGAGTGGAAGCAGTCCCTCCTCGAACTCTGGTGGCGGTGCGGATCTCAACGGGATGATTTCAGGAGCCAAGTCCTCTTCGTCGACGTCGTCGGTCGTCGTGGAGCAGCGGGACCTCGACGGCTCGTGGCGAGCCACGCTGTGGGTCGTGATTCTGGCCTGTGCCGGAGCGATTGGGCTGTCAGGTACCGGGCCGCTCCGCGCTGCGGTCGCCGATCCCCCGACTTTCACCCGTGACGTGGCGCCAATCCTGTTCGAGCAGTGCGTGAGCTGTCATCGGGGCGGCGCCGTGGCGCCGTTCTCGCTCAGGTCTTTCGAGCACGTGCGACCGCGCGCACGGGCGATCGCCCGGGCGGTGCGGGCTGGCCGGATGCCGCCCTGGAAGCCGGAGCCTGGCTACGGACACCTTCGTGGGGAGCGGCGGCTCTCCGCAGACGAGATCGAGACGCTCGTCGCCTGGGCCGAGACGGGGGCGGCCGAGGGTACAGCCAGCGAGCTTCCCGATCCGCCTCCGTTGCGGGAGGGGTTTCAGCTGGGCGAGCCCGATCTGGTGCTCGAGCTTCCCGAGGGATTCACCCTTCCGGCCAGCTCCGAGAGGGACGTGTTTCGGGACTTCGTGATCGATCTCGACCCGGCCGCGGGCCAGCGCGTTCGAGCGGTCGAGCTCCTGCCGTTGGGTGAAACGCAGGTGCACCACGCGACGATCCTCGCCGACCTCAGCGGAGAGGCCCGTCGCAACGACGACCTGGATCCGGAGCCGGGCTTCGCGGGAATGACCAGAGCGGCGCCGCCAGGTGGTCACTTCTTCGGGTGGACCCCCGGCAAGAGCGCCAGCGCGCTCCCCGAAGGGCTCAGCTGGCAAGTGCCGAAGGACTGCGACCTGGTGGTCCAGCTCCACCTGGTTCCAGACGGAATCGAGCGGCCGGTTCGCGCGCTCGTGGGCCTCTATCTCACCGACGAGCCGCCTCGGCGACACTCGACCAACGTGCATCTGGCCGTGACCGATCTGGACATCCCTGCTGGAGCTGCCAGCCACGAGGCTCGGGACGAGTACACGCTGCCCGTCGACGTCGAGGTGCTGACCCTGTATCCGCACATGCATGCCGTCGGCAGCTCGATCCGTGTCTGGGCGGAAACGACCGACGGCGATGAGTTGCCGCTCCTGTGGATCAAAGATTGGAACTGGGCCTGGCAGGACGAGTACGAGCTTGCCGAGCCGCTCGTGCTGAAAGCGGGAACGCGCCTTCACATGGAGTTGACCTACGACAACTCGGATCGCAACCCCCGCAATCCCAGCCGCCCGCCGCAGCGGGTGCGGTGGGGTCCGGGGTCGCGAGACGAAATGGGAGACGTGCTCCTGAAGGTCGTGCCTGAGAGCCCGGCCGATCTCGGAGTTCTCACTCGGGAGGTCGCGCTGCGCGACGCCTTGCTCGTCCGCGATGGTTTCCGTCGCCGGATCGAGCGCGAGCCGACCGATGTCGAAGCTCGGGTCGCGCTCGGCGCGCTTCTGAGTCATGACGGCCGCCACGAGGAGGCGATTGCGCTCTATGACGAGGCGCTACAGGTAGCGCCGGAGGACTGGAAGGCCCGGTACGGTCGTGGCCTGGCAGCGAGTCGTGCTGGGCATTGGAGACGAGCCGAGGCGGACCTCGAAAGGGCCACGAAGGAACGTCCCGACCACGTCGCTGCATGGACGAATCTGGGAGTCGCCCGGACGCGCGCAGGGGACGCCATCGGGGCGATTGCGGCCTACTCGCGCTCGCTCGGCCTCCAGCACGAGCAGGTCGAGACGCTCCTCAATCGCGGTGTCGCGTGGACCGGTCTGGGACGGCACCACGACGCGATCCTCGACTACTCCGCGGCACTCGATCTCGAGCCGAACCGAGCGGAGGTGCACAGCAATCTCGCCTCGGCTCTGATCGGCGCCGGCCGGCACGAGGAGGCGGTCGAGCGCGCTCGTGGCGCGGTCCAGCTGGCGCCCGACCTCCTGGCGGCCAGGCGCAACCTCGCCTCGGCGCTCGCTCAGCTCCACCGTTTCGACGAAGCTCTCCGCGAGATCGGCGATCTTCTCGAGCGCGCGCCGGATGACTTCGACGGCTACTACCTGCGGGGGTTGTGTCTCGCAAATGCAGGTGATCGCGTCGGCGCGGAGCAGGCGCTGCGGCGGGCGCTGAGCATCCGACCGGAGGACAGCGCCGCCCTCGCCGCCTTGCGAGCTCTGGACGCGGATCGCAGCGGACCGGCCTAGGCTCTCGATCCGCTGATGCTCGTCGTGCCGTTGTTGGAACGGCACACCACCTCGGTCACATAGCGTTCACAGGGTGGTGACGTGCACCGGTGGGTGGACGTCGAACCAGCGCATGGCCTGCTCGAGCTGTGCAGCGAGCTGCAGCATCGACCGCTCGCTTTCGTTTGGCCCCATGAAGTGAGCGCCCAACGGCATGCCGCTGTCGAAACGCGCGAGCGGCAGGCTGATCGCGGGGTGTCCAGTGAAGTTGGCGAGCGGCGTGTAGGGGATGAAACCAAAGACGTTGAACCACCACTCGTCGATCGACTGATGGCCGTAGGACAGCGCCAGGCTGCTCCCCAGCTCGGGGGTGTGTTGAGCGACGGTCGGAGTCAGCAGCAGGTCCCACTGCTCGAAGAAGGAGTCGACGCTGCGAGTCAGAGCGGCGTTGATTTCGAGAGCCCACAGGAAATCCTCCCGAGTCCAGCTCTTGCCGCTCTCGTAGATCATTCGAGTCACCGGCTCGACGCTCGAGAGGTCGCGCTCCGGGATGCAGCCAGCGAGCCGCTCGAGCTGCTGGGGCGTCATGCGAGCTCGGGTCGGCGCGGTCCAGAAGATCTTGAAGGCTTTGAAGTAGTCGCGAAAGTCGATGTCGGGATCGGCAGGCCCGACGGTGTGACCGAGCTCTCGAAGGGCTTCGGCGATCCTCTCCATCTCCCGCAGGGCATCCGCGTCTGCCTGGTACGGACCCCACTTGCCGCTCGAGACTGCGATGCGCAGTGGGTTCGTCGGCTCGCTCAGCGCGGCGAGGTAGGAGCCGTCGCCGCCTGGATTGGCGTTGGTGCGATCTGGATCCAGGATGGCGTCGAGAAACGCGGCCGTGTCGCGCACACTCCTCGTGTTCACGCCAGCGCTGGTCAGGGAGTACGAGTCTTGGCTTCCGGCGAAGGCATTCGCGATGCGGCGCGAGTGCTTGAGGCCGACGTTGCCACAGAGACTGGCGGGAATGCGAGTCGAGCCGCCGCCGTCGTTTGCAGCCGCCATCGGCAGGATCCCGGCCGCCACCGCGGCGCCGGCGCCGCCGCTCGACCCTCCTGGCGTGCGCCTGAGGTCCCAGGGGTTGTGGGTGAAGCCGTTCATCAGTGACTCGGTCACCGGACTGGTGCCCTGCTCCGGGGCAGCAGCCCTGCCCAGGAAGTTCAGACCAGACCGTCGCAGTTTGATGATGTAGGGCTCGTCGCGTTCGACCACCCGTCCGAGGGTGCCACGCGAGCCCCACTCCGAGATCCGCCCCTTCTCTACGGCGCCAACGTCTTTGAAGAGGTACGGCACGCCGTGGAAGATCCCTTTCGGTAAACCGTCGCTGCCTCCCGGCTCGAGCTTGTCGTAGTAGACCTCGACGACAGCGTTCAAGCGAGCGTCGAGGCCGTGCACGGCGTGGACCATCTGGTCTGCTGCCTCGACCGCACTGAGCTCGCCCCGACGCACGAGATCGGCGATGCCCAGCGCATCGAGCGCGCTCCATTCTTCCCAGCTCAATGCAGGCGGAGTCCAGTGGCCGCGAACCGGGCCGTCGTGTGCCAACGTTGCGGCGCCCGCGATCATCCCACCGAGAAAGCCTCGTCGGGACACGACGGCGGTTTGGTGGTCTTTCATGGCGCCTCCGTGGAAGAAGTCGGTGTGGGCGGTTGGTCCTCGAGAGCGGTGTCGCGTTCTACCAAGGCAGCCGTTCGCCGTTCTCGTGCATGAACGTACCAGTGGTCGTCATCGACAGCTCGTCGAGTCGAGCGATCAGGCCGGCGGCCGATTCGTCGACGTCCATGAGACCTGAGCCGCCGGTCATGTCCGTTCGCACCCAGCCAGGGTGCAGCAGAACCACGGCGACGTTGCGACCCGCGAGGTCGTGTGACAGGGAGCGCCCCGCCATGTTGAGAGCCGCCTTCGACATTCGATAGCCGTAGCTGCCGCCGGAGTCGTTGTCGGCGATCGAGCCCATCCTGCTGGTCACCAGTCCGATCTTGCCGCCGTCGCGAAGGCCCTGGCGCAGCGCGCCGACCGCCGTCAGCGGTCCCAGAGCGTTGGTCTCGAACTGGCGACGAATGGAGTCGACGTCG
>JANQPS010000739.1 GCA_028285365.1 Thermoanaerobaculia bacterium
AAGCTCTCGCGGCCCTCGCCGTGCAAGGTCGATGACGGCTGATCGCCACGAATCCGGGTCATCCGCCCGATCGGCCCACAGGGACAACGAACTCCAGAGGTCGGAATGGTCCTCACCGACGTATCGAATTGGGATTACGCCGCGCCCTCGCCAGCGTTCGATGAGTTCTTCCTCAGAACCACGATCAAACGCAAAGATCCTGCCTGCAGAGTCCGGAGATGCCGAGTGCAAACCTTCCAGGAGATACTCAACCGGAGGGTCAGATGCCTTGTAGCCCACTAGTACAACGATCTGTCTACGAACGAGGTCCGCTAGGAACCTGGCCGCCCAGCCTTGAGATAGGTAGGCACGCCCGAGGTCAGCACTAGTAATCACAAGGCCCTGCTGCTGTGGAGCATTGCGAAATGCCAGCCGACCGTGCAGATAGACCAGCCCCTGGATTCCACGACCACTCTCAATGTCTGGAAGTGCCGGCGGGGCGTAGTAACGAAGCTGCTTGGCGGCACGCTCGAAGAGCCGGTCGAAGTTTGTAGTAACGACCTGCGGGTGAGCATCTGCAGCCGTCGACAGCCGGAGAATAGTGGAGTGATTCGTTACATCAGCGTTCTTCGGCGTTCGAAGCCGCCTCGCGATCTTCTCGTCCAGGAGAGAGCGCCCATACTCACGCTCGATGAGCGTGAATACACGGTCCAAACGAGGATCGAGAGCCGATGCGCTGCCGTACGCATCTAGTAACTGCCGCGATTCGGCCTCTGGAGGCGCGCCAAGGTCGTCAACAATGTGCTTGGCGAGTCGGCGAAAGTCAGGCAGCCCACAGCCCTTCGAGATGCCCGCGCCGCACAGGAAGACAACCTCACCCGCATCACATGCCTCAAGCAATTCACTCGGGATGTCGGGACCGTTTTCAATGAATCTCATTTTATCGACGCGGAGCGCGACGCCAACGGGTAGTCAACCAGGCTCAAAGAAACACGCGAACGAATCGGATCCGCTCCCCCCTTCGTAGGCCCACGAGCCTCGCATCTCGTCGATCAGAGTAGCTCAAGCTGAGCCTCCTCCTGCACCACATCGGGTCGTTGAGGCGACGCACATCGCGTGCTGTTGTCCGAGTCTGCGCTGCACTTCGGCTGCTCTAGGCGACGCGGTTCCTGGGCTTCGGAGCCCTGCGCGACTTGGCGAGCGACACTACAACGCTAGTCTGTAGTCGAGCGCGGCTAGGCTGATCACCGAACCGGCCAGCACCGCACTGGCCTTGCCGCGCGCTCATTCATGTGGCGTTCTGACGGGTGTTGCGGGTGTCCGGCCGGACTGAAGATGAGTATCGACTTGCGGCTGGCCGCGAAGCCGGCCCTGAACTCCTGACGCAAGAGCAGCGTGATGCTCTTCGCAACCTCTTTCCGGGAGGTTCGCTACCTCAAAGTGCTTTCGACGCAATCGAGGATGCACGCTGGGCATATTCACGCGCGTTGCTTCTCGATGCCGATGCCTTGAACCGAACGTTGTCGAAGAAGCCTGATCGTAGATACATCGAGCGGATCCGCCGATCAGCTGCTCGAGTTTACGTGAGACTGCATGAGTATCTGGAAGAAGTGGCAGAGCTGGAATCGGTACTGCGAGAAGCCGTTCCAGGACCAGAGATGTTCTTCTCAACGCCACTGCTAGATGCCGATCTCCGAATCCTAGTTGAGCTTCAACAGCTCGCCGGCTCCACGAATCGTGAACCCGGTCTCTTGATAAGTCGTAGGTCGTGGCTCGTTGCTGAGCTACTGATCGACGAAGCTCGTACGTCCAGGTCAACAATTCGCAGTGTTCGATCGCGCGCTGACCAGCTCGCCGCTGCTGCTACCAAGGACCTTTCGGACCCGGACGAGTCACCAGGTGAGCCGCGCCGGCGCACGCGCGAGATATCCCTGTCGCTGCTCGCACTAAGACTCGCCCCGATATGGCAGCACGTCACTGGCAAGCGCCCTACAATCGTGCAACCAAAGGCCAAGGACTTCCTGAGGCCCCCTGGACAACCAGCGCCCCCACCAGATGGCCAATTCGCCCACCTCGTCAGAGCGGTGGCGCATACAGTTGATCCAAGCGTTCCGACCAGCAACGGTGGTCGAAGACCGATTGAACGAGCGCTGAAACTCTACAAGGAAGCAACAAGCAGTCTCGGGAATACCAAAATCGACTCGTGAGCAAGCGCTTTGCGCTCATGCGCCCGAAATTTGGTATCCCTGCCGTGGTGTCCCCTAGCCGACTATCGAGTCCATGGAGACACGTTCGAACCACTCCGACACTTATCGGCCGCTTCGCCAGCATGCAGTACGCCGGGGATTCCCATACCGGCGCTTGCTCGCGGCCGCTAAGGCGAATCAGCTGGCGGCAGTTCGCCCTGGCTCCAGAACTCTCTACGCCACGGATCGCGAAGTCGACGCATACCTAGATCGACTGCGACGCGAGCGCGCTGCCGGGCCGCTCCAAGAGCCGGAGCAGGCGTAGTGATTGCCACCGCCGCACCGCTCGATGACCGAACCGTCGAGATCGCGGCGGAGCTTGGATTCGATTGTTGCCCTGTCTGCGAAGCTCAGTGGGGGTC
>JANQPS010000744.1 GCA_028285365.1 Thermoanaerobaculia bacterium
ATCCTGATCGTCGCAGTGGAGGGGGTTCCCAACGCCACTCCGCCGCCGGGGCTGGACAGCGAAACGGTGATCGTCTCGTCCCCCTCGGCCTCCGAGTCGTCGATCAACGTGACCTCGAACGTCTTCTGTCCTTGCTCGCCATCTGACCAGTCGAGAGTTCCGGAAATCGCCTGGTAGTCAAATCCAGCCGACGCCGATCCGTCAGCAGTCGCAAAGTCGACGCTCACAGCTCCATCACTTCCGCCGGAGCGCTCGACCGCGATCAGCGCGGCGGCACCCTCGTCGACGCTCAGGTTCGCGACAGCAAAACGAACCGAGCCGGGCTCCGTCGAGCCGGCACCTTCCACGGTGATCCGACCGGTCATGCCGATCGACTGATGGGGATCACAGAAGTAGTCGATCACCGCCTCTTCCGTAAACGTCCGGGTGAACTCCCACGCTGCGGCAGAAGCGGTGCCGTCGCCTCCGGTGTCATCACAACCGTTGGCGCAGCGAAAGAAGCCAGGCGCATTGACGTTGTGCCCCCCGCCGAGGTTGCGCCAAGTGACCGAGTCGCCCACCTGGATCGTCAGGTCGTCGGGTGAGAACCGAAAGCCCAGGCCTCCGCCGAGGTCGACGACGAAGTCCTCGGCCACGGCGCCAGGCGCAACCAATGAAGATAAGACCAGAAGTGCCAGCAGGGGTACTGCGGCGCGTCGAAACCAATCTCTACCATCCAGGGGAGTCTTCGCGTGGGGAAAAGGGGGCATGTCCGCTCTCCGAGGGTTCCATGTCTCAGGCATGTCTGGCCACAGGGCTACTGGCAGAGGCCGGCGCCGAAGCTGCCTTCAGGCAAAAAAAGTCCGCCGAGACCGGAAGCCGAAAGAGCTCCTTGACGAACGCTTCTTCGGAGTCATCCAGGGAGAGGAGCCACACGCCCGATTCGAGGCTCTGGGCAACCGGTCTCGACGGTGCACTAACACAAAGTTCTATGCGAGAACGTGGTGAAACCCGCCACTCGATTCTCAAAAAGGCGCTAGCGAGCCTTCCGAGGACCGTCGCCTCGCGATCTTCCCTCTACTTCGCAGCGCTCCCGGGTCTCGATTCAGCCTCAGAGACCGTACGACTCGGCCTGAATCGAGTAAAGCTCCGAGTACTGTCCTCCTGCCGCCATCAGCTCGTCGTGAGAGCCGACCTCGGCGACGCGAGCTCCGTCCAGAACGACGATTCGGTCCGCCATGCGCACGGTGCTGAAGCGATGGGAAACCAGGATCGTGATGCGCCCCGTCGACTCCCCACTGTCAGCAGAGTTGCCCCTGGCGGCAGCCGCGAACCGTTCGAAGAGGGAATGCTCGGTCTCGGCGTCGAGCGCTGCAGTCGGCTCGTCCAGAACCAGGAGCAACGGCTCGTCGCGCATGAAGCCGCGGGCCAGGGCCAGCTTCTGCCACTGCCCGAAGCTGACCTCGACCCCGCCAGGCCAGGTGGGGCCGAGCTGCGAGTCCAGGCCACTCGGGAGCGAGTCGACCACGGCTCCCGCATCGGCGCGCGCCACCGCCCGCTCGACCGACGGTCGATCGTCGAGACGAGGCAGGTCACCCAGTCCCACCGTGTGCTGTGCTGGTACCTCGAACCGGTGGAAGTCCTGGAAGGCGCCGGCGAGGCGTTCGCGCCAGGCTGGAGCGGGAACCCGGGCGAGCTCGACGTCGTCGACGAGAATGCGCCCGTCGCCAGGCGCGTACATGCGGCACAACAGCTTGACCAACGTGCTCTTGCCAGCTCCGTTCTCGCCCACCAAGGCCACGACAGATCCCGCCTCGAGATGGAGATCGACGTCTTCGAGGACGTTGCGCTCGGTGCCGGGATAGGCAAACGACACGTTCTCGAGCGTGATGCCCGAGTCGAGCCGCCGCGGCACGTCCTTCTCGGAATGCTCGGCCAGCGCCGCCGCGTAGTCCTCGAGCCAGGCCATGCGCTTCGAGCCCTCGAGCCAAAAACCGCGCAGGAAACCGATCTCGCCGACCGCCGCGCTGACGTATGCCGATAGCCGCGATCCCGCTGCAAGAACCAGCAGGACGTTCCCTGGTGACGACGTAGCTGGTGATGAGGACCCGCCCGAG
The DNA here is from genome assembly GCA_028285365.1 of Thermoanaerobaculia bacterium. Classification (GTDB taxonomy): domain Bacteria; phylum Acidobacteriota; class Thermoanaerobaculia; order Multivoradales; family Multivoraceae; genus JANQPS01. The sequence goes on from JANQPS010000744.1 coordinate 2,097, forward strand.
GCCACGAACACCACGGCGCCGACAAAAGCCAACCCGAAGATCAGCCACGCGAAGCTGTGCCAGAACGCGCTCGTCCATCGAGTGCTCGCTACGGGTCGATACCAGGTGTCCAAGGCTTCGCGCTGGCGCCTGGCGAGCTCGTCGCCGGTATTGGTCACGCGAACCTCTTTTCCGGGAGCCGCGGTCGTCGCGAGCTCGAAGAGATGACGGGCCAGCCGGCGCGACACCGTCCCGCGTTCTTCGACGGCGCGCTCGACCCCGGGACGCCAGGTCGACATGACAACGGTCGGGATCGCCGCAAGCACCAGCAGCGACAGCAGCGGGTGCACCGAAAAGAGAAGTACCAGAGTCACCACCAGGCGGAGGATCCATCCACAGGTCGTGAACAACGACATGTACATGTGATCCAGCACGAACACCTGGTCTCGCAACATCGCGAGACGATCGAGAAACTCGGGTCGCTCGTGGTGCTCGATCGTCGAGACATCCGCCTGCAACCTCGCAACGTGCGACTCGAGCGCAATCGTGACGCGGTCGCGAAAGCGCCGCTGGGTGCGGTCGCTGATCACGCGCAAGAACCAGGTGGCCGCCGCTGACACACCAAGCCCGATGGACGCCACCATCACCAGTCCGCGCTGTTCCTCGAGCAGTCCGTCGGCAAGCAGCTTGAGCCACAGGGCGAGCAGAGCGTCAGGCAGCGCTGCGAGCAGAGCCAACCCAAACGCGATCGAAATCAACCAGGGCTCGGCTTCGAAGCCGCGCTTGAGCGCGCGCCACATCGACGGCAGCGCCGGCGGCAGCTCGTCGAGGGGACGGCCTTTTGCCTTCCCCTGCCTTTTCCCTTTCGGGTCCTCAGTCGAGTGAGACAAGCTCTTGCTCCTCACCTTCGCCACTCTCTTGACCCGCGTCGTCGAAGCGCGACGCCTGCAGGTCGAACATAGTCTGATAGCGGCCGCCGAGCGCCATGAGCTCGTCGTGCGAACCGAGCTCGATGACGCGTCCTTCCTCCAGCACGCAGATGCGGTCGACGTGACGTACCGTCGAGAACCGATGCGACACCAGGATCGTCGTGACGTCGCGAGTCGCTTCCAATAGGCGTCTGAAGATTTCGGCTTCGCCTCGGACGTCGAGCTGCGCGGTCGGCTCGTCGAGCAGCACGAGACGGGCGCCCTGCATCACCGCGCAGATCGTGCGCGCCAACGCAACCCGCTGCCACTGACCACCCGAGAGATCGGTCCCGCCCGGATAACCCCGGGCGAGGATGGTGTCGAGATTCGCGAGCCCCGCAGCTCCCGCCTGGTCGAGCGCCGCCAGGATCACGTCGTCCGGAGCTCCGTGCGGCGCGACGTTCTCGCGCAAGGTGAGCTCGAAACGCACGTAGTCCTGAAACACAGCCGCCACCTGCCGGCGCCAGCTGATGACGTCGAGCGTGCGCAGATCGTGGCCGTCGACCGCTATCGTGCCACCCGTTGGATCGTAGAGACGGCACAAGAGCTTCGCGATGGTCGTCTTGCCCGCACCGTTCTGCCCCACGATCGCCAGCGACGTCCCAGCCTCGAGGTCGAGATCGAACCCCTGGAGCACCGGCTGGGTCGACGAAGGATAAGAAAACGTCAGATCGAGGAAACGGACGCTCGCAGCAGGTAGCTCACTTGCCTCTCGCTCGCCGCGCACCAGCGAGCCGCGCTCAGGCATCTTGGCGCGCAGCCGAGTCATGGCGCCCACCGGAGCCGCGGCGCCGTCGAGCGCCCACGACAAGCCGCCAAAGGCGATCATGCTGCTGGCTATCGCCGCGCTGGCAAACGTCACGAGACGGTCGAGCTCGAGCGTGCCCGCCATCGCTGCGCTCCCCATGCTCCAGAACACCAGCACGTTGGCAGCCAAAACCAGCAGAAGACTCCAGATCACCGGGCGCTGACGCAGCCGGGTCGCCTGCCACTGCAGGGCGTGCAGCTGCTCGCGACGCTTGCGAAAGCGATCGATCACCCACCCACCCAGTCCGAACAAGCGCACCTCTTTTGCGGCCGGAGAATCGACCGCCAGCCGATACGCGTAGTCCGCGTGTCGCTGCGCCTCGCGGACCTCGTCGGTCTGACGGTCTTTCCAGACGCCACTCTCGCGCAGCAGCCAGTGAGTCATCAGCCACGCGCCACCCAAGACGAGCGGCGCCCACCAGGCATAAGCCGCCAGCACCAGGCACGCCACCAGCCCGCCCACCATTTCCACGAACCCCGAGGCCACGAAGTCGAGGGCGATGTTGAGCGGTGGTCCCGAGATCCCCAGGTCGAAGTCCCTCGCCATCGCTAGATCGTTGGTGAGATCTGGATCCTCCAGGTGTCCCATGCCCGGCTGTTCCACGCAGGCTTCGGTCAGCTGGTCGTACAACCACGCCGCCGTGCGACTCCCCAGGTTGGCGCTGATCGCCTGGTGCAGGGGCCCCAGCACCTGCAACAGGACGAACACCACGCCCACCAGGGTCAGCGGGCCGGTGAGAGAGGCGTCGTTCTGCACTGCGCCGATCAGCCACCCCATCGCCACCGCAAACGCCGCCGGCAACAGGCCACGCAGGATCAGGACGCTCCACCAGAGCACCGCAAGCCCTCGGTCAGCCTTGACGAGGGCGCCGAGGAACTGCCACTGATGATTGGCGCGGATGGCCTCGATCATGGTCCGCCCAGCGCCCTGACCTTCTCCACCATCAAGGCCTGCTCGCCGCGAACCTCTTCATCCAGGACCAACGTGACGTCGGACTCCGGCTCCCAGCTCGACCACTCGGGCAAACCGTCGCCGTTCGGGTCGCCGGTGCGGGCGAAGTTGACCCAGTAGCTGGCCATCTGGTCGGCGAGACGGCGGTCGACGTCATCGAAATGGGCGGGCAGAAGCTCTTGGGTATCGAAGACGTAGGCGAGCTCTCCCGAATGGTAGGCGCCGAGCTCGCGGGACGCGTCCGGAGCCTCGAATGGCGGCTCGAGGTGGAGGTAGAGGGCAAACGACGGCACGGGCCGGTCGAAGCGATACAGACGAACGGGCTGACCGGCCCGGTGTGCGGCGGCGGCCAGCGTTCGGGTGGGAACGGCGAAGAAGCCGTCTTCGGCGAGTCGGCGCTGCGCGAGCACACTGGACTCGGCGATCTCGGCGGCGTAGGCGGTCTTGACCGCCTCGGCGCCTTCTCCGTACGCCCCCTCGAGCATGCGATCGAGCTCAGCGCTCGAGAGCTCGTCGGGCGGCGGGAAGAGCGCGGTCCCTTCGTCGGCGGTCCAGCCGAGCATCATGTCGACCGTCTGTTGACCGCCACGCTCGAAGATCGCCCGCGGCGGTTCCGGAAGCACCCAACCGTCGACGATCATCTGCGACGGCGGCGGCAGCTCACCCGCGGCCTCGACGATGCGCTGCGCGTCGAGAGAGCGCAACTGAGCGAGGCCTTCCGGCCCCGGATCAGTGACGCCCAGGAGCTCGGCAAGGGCAACACCGTAGGCCTCCGCCGAGGTGGTCTCGTCCTCGTCGTCGGCTCCGCGGCGTAGAGGCACAGACGTCCCAAGACAGGTCGCTGACTGACC
>JANQPS010000332.1 GCA_028285365.1 Thermoanaerobaculia bacterium
GGCGGCGAGTCGGCGACAAAATCGAAGCGGCACGGCGGTGGGTCGAACCCCTGTGACGTCGGGCCCGCTCTTGGCAGGTACTTCGAGACGTAGAGCTCCCCGGCTCGGCGAATTCTCTGCCGTTGGCGCGACGAAAGAGACTCGATCGGCGACGCAAAGTCCGAGCGACTCCGCAGCTTCACCTCGACGAAACACAAGGTGTCGCCCTCTCGAGCAACGAGGTCGATCTCTCCACACGGGTTGCGGTGGTTGCGCTCGACGATGACGAACCCCTCGCTCCGCAGGAGCTTCTCTGCGGCTCGCTCTGCGCGAGCCCCCGAGCGGCGAGACCACCCGCCGACGTCAGCAAGCGCCCTGAGTCTGCGGACAAGGCGTTCGGCGAAAATCTGGCCCTTCCCTCCGACTACCTGACTCGTCGACTACTTACCCTCGACGCCACACGGTCCCGTTCGGGCCGTCTTCGACGACAATTCCAGCGGCGACGAGCTCGTCGCGTAGGCGATCGGCTTCAGCAAAGTCGCGCTCGGCCCTGGCGGCTTGCCGCTGAGCGAGTCGCTCTTCGATCTCGGCGTCGCTGAGCGAGTCACCGTCACCGGAGTCGCGCTCGGCCCAGCACTCGGAATCCAGCACTCCGAGCACACTGTCGACCGTGCTCAGGGCGGCACGCACCTCTTCGTGCTCGGCGTCGGTGATTCCGTCCGGAAGTGCTCGGTTGACTTCCTTGACGAGTCCAAACAGCGCACCGAGAGCACCCGACACATTGAGGTCATGAGCCAGCTCCCCTCGGAAAGCGTCCACCATCTCACGGGCGGCGGTCACGAGGTCTCTTTCCCTCCGAATCGCGGGAACGCGCTCAGCGTGAGTCAGGTGAAAGCACATCTCATCCAACCGGCGCAAAGCTGAGCCTGCCTTCTCCACGGATTCCATGGTGAAGTTCAGGCGTTGCCGATAGTGAACCGAAACGAAGAGGTAGCGCACTGCCCGCAACGCCACCCCCTTCTCGACCAGGTCGTCCAGCGTGTACTGGTTACCCAGGGACTTCGACATCTTCTCGCCGTCGACGGTGAGGTGCTCCGAGTGCAGCCAATATCGCACGAAGCGCTTGCCGCTCGCTCCTTCACTCTGAGCGATCTCGTTTTCATGGTGAGGGAAGATGTTGTCGACGCCACCACAGTGAATGTCGAAGCTCTCACCGAGTAGAGCCTTGCTCATGGCGGAGCATTCGATGTGCCAGCCAGGTCGACCTGCGCCCCAGGGTGAGTCCCAGCTGGGTTCTCCCGGCTTGCAAGCCTTCCAGAGAACGAAGTCTCTGATGTCGTCTTTGGCGTACTCGTCGTCCTGAACTCGACTTCCCCGCCGGACGTTGCAGAGATCGATGCCGGAAAGAGCGCCGTAGTCGGTCGACGAGCTCACTTGAAAGTAGACCGAACCGTCGGCCTCGTAGGCGTGCTCGCGGGCGATGAGCTCCTCGATCATCGCGATCATGCCGGCGATGTGCTCTGTAGCCCGGGGATAAGCGGACGCAGGCTTCACTCCGAGGCGATCGAGATCGGCAAAAAACTGATCGATGAACGGCTGGGTGAAGGTGTCGATGTCGACGCCAGCCGCCAAGGCTCCGGCAATGATCTTGTCTTCGACATCCGTGAGGTTCATGACCTGGGTCACCTCGTAGCCGAAGAGCTCCAGCGTACGTCTCAGGACGTCCTCGAAGACAAAGGTCCTCAGGTTGCCGATATGCGGCGACGAATAGACGGTCGGTCCGCAGGTGTAGAGACCAACTCGACCAGACTCGAGACTTTCGAAGCCCTCGAGGCGACGACCAAGCGTGTTGAAAAATGAGAGTTTGTCCACGGTCACGGGCTCGGAGAAGCTCCTACCTGCTGGGTCATTCGAGAGCCGAGAAGGAGCCGTTGCGGCGAGTGTCTAGACGTTCTGATGGCGACGATCACGGACGATTGCTGGCACGGCGCCGACCTGGCGACCGGGGTCTTCCAGGTCCTCGGTGCATCAGGATCTCAACGCGAGCGGCAAGGTTACTCGATTCTCTCGTTGGCGCTCGAGGCTCCACTGCGAGGTGGCCCTAGGAGGCACCGGATTCGTCCGATGTCCGCGCGTAGGACTGAAGTCGCTTGAGGTGCCGCCTGGCACGCTCTCGTCGGAGGCCCTTGAGATGATCGACGAACAGGACGCCGTCGAGGTGATCGAGCTCGTGCTGAATCGCCCGGGCGCACAAACCCGAGGCTTCGATCTCGAATTCTTCACCCGTGACGTCACTCGCATGAACCCGGACCTCCTCAGGCCGCTTGACCTTCTCGGAGAACTCCGGAATCGACAGGCACCCTTCACTCTCGACCGACGTGATGTCTGACGTCTGGACGATCTCCGGATTGACAAGGACCAGGAGGCTCTGTTCGTCAGTGTCGCTGCCTACATCGACCACGGCAACCCTTCGAGTCACTCCCACCTGGGGCGCGGCCAGCCCGATGCCCGGAGCGTCATACATGGTTGCCACCATGTCGTGAACGAGCTCCTCCAGGTCCTCGTCGAAGGCCTCGACGTCCTGACACTCAACACGGAGCACGGGGTCTGGGTACAGTCGAATGTTTCGCAAGCCCATGTGCGGTGACTCCAAAGAGACTCCATGAGAACAGCAGGTACACACACTGCGCAAGACTGCCCACTGAGGCAACCCCTAGCAAGAGCGCCGACTGCCTAGGCCGTCTAGCCTATCGAGGCTGGCACCCGACATCGCCACCCGAAGTCGGTTCGGGACGCCATCGACAGGCCATCGACCCGGCCTTTCCTCTCGACTATGCGACGGTGACCTTGGAAGCCGTATCGAAAACGACGGCATCGTTACCCTGACGCCGCAACCCCTGGAGCAGCCCACGGGGGTCGCTGTTGCCGACGATCACGCGCTCGAGGCCTTCGCGGTCCAAACGCAGAGCCGACGTCGGCTTGAGAGCCCGGTATGAGGCCGGCCAAGGACTGCGCTCGAGTAGCGCAGCCTCTCCGATGATGTCGCCGACACCGAAGTTGCGCAGCGCCATGTCGCGACCTGGAGCCTGGAGGAAAGCCTCGACCTCGCCGTAGCAGATCAACAACAGCTGCTCGGACTCTCCGCCCCTGACCGCTATCGAGTCACCCTCCTCGAAACGAACGAGCGACATGTTGGACAGCAGCCTCGGCAGCTGTTCTCTAGGTATGTCGTCGACCACCCGGCTCTTCGCGAGGCGGTCCCAAATCTGCTCCAGCTCGATCGCTGCGGTGCCGCCACCGCCGGCGCGTGACCGATCGGCCTCCTTGAGAGCCGAAACCGCGAGCTCTCGAGTCTGAGCGAGCTCTTTGGTTCTCTCCAGCCGTCTCTGACGCGCGACAACTTGGTCGTTGACCGGGTCGAGGCGTTCCGCATGGGCCAGAACCGCGCCGGCCTTCTCCAAAAAGCCATCGCCGAGGAACCCATCCGAGGCGTGCAGATACTCCTCCACCGCCTCTGTCCGGCGCTCCATGCTCGCCAGGACTCCGGCCAGCTTGACGATGAGTGACATGTCACGAGGGTTTCGCTTGATGCGATCTCGCAGCCTGCCCTCGGCTTCGTCGTAGCGTCTGAGGATGATCAGCTCATCGATCGAGTGACCTTCTTCCTCAGCAGGTCTCGCGTCACCTCGGCCCCTTGACGCGGTGCCTTGCTTCTTGCCACCGGTTCGCGAGCGAAGCCAGTTCTTCATGGTGTTTCGACGCGGGCTAACGGGCGCTCTGGGCTGCCGCGGCCGCAGCGTCCCCTCGAGAAGAGTATGAAAGGAAATCAGCGCCGAGCGTGGTCAACCGACCGCCCGACCAACACTTCACTTTAGCAAGTGCATCGACAGCGTCGCAACCAGGGAGCCCTCGACCGTCCGCTCACGGTGACGGAACGGCCTCCTCCGGAGACACGACAGCACCGGGATGAGATCCGTCTCCGGCCTCGCTCGGGTGAAGACACTCTCCAAAGGTCAAGAAAGTCAAGGAATTGTCAGGCTTTGGCCTCCTTCGCCGACATGAGATGATGGGTGGAACGCTTCTTGCGCTTTCTGGACGTTGCCACACGTCGCGACCCGAGCAAGACGACGGGGTCGCAGTCCCGAGGGAGAACGCCATGCACGAGAACACACACGAGAAAACGAGTCATCACACTAGTCGCCGATCCGGCCGTTGGTTCTCCGGGCTCGCGTCCGTACCTGGCGCCTTTTGGTTCACAGGATCGAAGCTCTGTTCGGTGGCGTTGACGGCGTCGCTTGCGACCGCCTCACTGGCCGCACCGTCATTCGCGGACGAGAGCTCGCGCTACTCGTACTTCCGAGTCGTCGAAGGAGAGGCCACGATTCGCGCAAGTGCGTCGGGTTCCGAGAACGAGGCGGAAACCAACTACCCGATTCTCGTGGGCGACCGCCTCACCACCTTCTCCGACACCCGCTTCGACGCGCTCTTGTCGGACGGTACGCAGGTCTCGATGTCCGGTGAGGGAGAGCTCGTCTTTCAGGGAATCGCGCAATCTCCCGACGGCACCGATGCTGCCACTCACCTCGAGCTCCTCTATGGAGACCTCTTCCTCGCCGTCTACGGATCGGGCAGCGAGCTCGGAATCATCGACACGGTCAACGCG
>JANQPS010000773.1 GCA_028285365.1 Thermoanaerobaculia bacterium
CGGACGCCAGAGCTGAGCGCGGTCGCGCCGGTCACCCGCGAGGCCCGTGTAGTCGAGCGGCGGTGCGACCCCGACGACCCTGTGCGGTCGGTCGTTGAGCAGGAGGTCACGTCCGACGACCGTCGGGTCGCCCGCGAAGCGTCGCTGCCACAGACCGTCACTCAGCACGACCACTGCGTCCTGGCCGTCCACGTCTTCTTCGGGGAGGAAGAAGCGACCCTGCTGAGGTCGGACTCCGAGGAGATCGAAGAAGTTGGCAGACACGGTCGCAGCCACGAGCCGCTCGGGCTCGCCGCCGCCTGTGAGGTTGGGAGACCATTCGTCGTAGGCCGCGACCCCTTCGAAACTGCTGGTGCGCTCGTGCCAGTCGAAAAGGTCGAGATAGGCAATGGTCCCCTGGGGATCGGGCACACCGTCCTCGCTGCCCCAGAAGCGCATCAGCCGCTCGGGCTCCTCGAACTCGAGTTGGCGCAAGAGCACCTGGTCGACAATGGAGAAGATTGCCGTGGCGGTGCCGATCGACAGGGCGAGCGTCGCTACGAGGAGGAGACCCTGTGACGGTTTGCGCTGGAGTTGACGGAGTGCCTGGCGAAGATCGAGGAGTAGGAGATCCATGGAGAGTCCTCTGCGTCGATGGCGCTGCTGACGTCGGCGCCGTCGTTGCCTGTATTCCAGTCGGTTTGCGGGCCCGTGCCGCAGTGCTTCGCAGGTGATGCGCAAGGCTGCTCTGAGTTGGCCGCTTCGGCCACCGTCTGCGGGTTGGCGATGCAGGTCGAGGATCTCGTCGCCGTAGGTCTCCCGGAACTCCGGGGCGTAAAGATGCAGGATCAGACTCGACCATCGCGCCCACAGGTTGCGTCTCGGGCTCTCGAGTGCCTTGGGCCTTGTGGATGGCATCAGCTGGTGCCTCCCGAATCCGATGCGGGTGCCAGGATGCGGGATCCCTCGATCAGTCGGGCCAGCATGTCGGCTTCCCGGCGCGCGGCCGCACGTCCTGCTTTGGTCACCGCGAAGTAGCGCGAGCGGTCGCCGCCGCGCGCCGAGGAGCTCCTCTCGGGGCTGGCGGTTCCACCGAGAGCTGGCTCATCCACGACCTCGAGCAGGCCCTGGTGGGTGAGGCGGTCCAGCACCCGATAGAGGTTGGCGGGCCGGAGAGTGACGTCTCCCGAGGTTCTCGCCTCGACGGCTTTTGCCACTCCGTATCCGTGGAGAGGACCGTCGACGAGAACGGCGAGGACGAGAAACTCTCCGCGACTGAGGGATCGATTCCGAGTCGTCATGTCCTGTCCGTGTTCTCGTTGTGAGTGTTCTCCTTATGATAATATACGTCGTGACGCTCTGCAACGGGTCCGACATGTTTCTCGACCGGGTGTGGCGGTCTGGATGGCAGCCGGGTTGACGTGCCAGCCGCGCTCGTTTGGCCTCGCGAGTCGGCCGACGAGCCCTGGACGGCACCTCGCGAGCGCAGTCCTCCAATTCGCGCCTAGAGGCCGCTCGTAGAACCGATCCCGCTCGAGTCCTCGATCTCGAACAGAGCCTCGACCTTGGCGCGCCAGTTTCGGATGTAGACGACTTGATCGTCGTCATCGTCGGCAGCGCGAAAGAAGAGAAGCCTCCCGTCGGGGTGGACTGTGTAGTTGCGAAAGCCCGGCGTCGTTGGGTGGGTTTCGTAGGTGTCGTCGAAAAGCTCAACGGGACGCCCGGACTCGATGCGCTCGTTGACGATCGAGATGGGTATCGCCATGAAGTGAGTCCGGCTTCTGAAGTAGAGCTCGTCTCCAGACGGTGACCAGGCGACCTCTCGGTGCTGGCCTCTCGTCAGGCGTACGGCCGGTGCTTCACTGCCTGTAGCCGTGGAATCGTGTCGCTTGATCCAGACGCCGGGGTCGGCGCCTTGATCCGCGTAGGCGATGAATTGGCCGTCGGGATGGAATCTGGCCGAACGGACCAGGCCTCTGCTCACGATACGTTCAACTTTGCCGTCGTCTCGGTCGACAAGCCTCAGTCCTCCTAGCACCTCGCTCATGACCGGTGCCGTTGCCGAACCTGGGCAGAAGTAGAGGACGAAGCTACCGTCGGGAGAAACGTCCAGCCACATGTTTCGGCACGGTTCGTCGGGCAAGAGCAACCGCGCTGGCGCGCTGGCATCAGTCGGCTCTACGAAGAGCTCGAGCAAGTCCTCGCCCCGTCGATTGGAGGCGAAGATGCGTTCGGCGCCGTCGGGTCCGATCTCCGCACTTCCGGAGTGGTAGGTCTCGGGGTGAACCGGTCGCGTCCAGAGCCCGGATCGCAGATCGAGGCGCCACTCCTCTGCCTGGTCGAGAGCAGGACCCGTTGCTGACGTCAGGGACAGCCGACGACCGTCCAACGAAACGCGCGGAAAGCGGAAGGGGCCACTCTCTTGTGCGACGTCCCCCAAGGCGGTGCCCTCGCGATCCACCCAGGTGGCGATCGTGTGCGGGTAGCTCTCAGTCGAGCCACGGCGAAACACGAGGTCGCCGCTTTCGCTCAGTGCCATGACGCCGTCTCCGACATCGTTGAACCTGAGGCCAGTCTCCACTGACCGCGCCGATCCGATCGGGAGAAGAGTGTCGGGATCGAGGCGGAAGGCCCGGATCTCCTTTCCCGAGACGTAGATCAGGAAGCCAGGCGCGAGGTACTGGGCTTGAGTGCCGATGACGATGTCGGTCCTGGCCTTCTCATCGAGACTCAGCAGTTCGATCATTCGCGAACTGGCAAAGACGGTCTCGGAAATCAGACGCAGGACGAAGAGATGGTTCCTGGGAGCGACCGCGCCGGGAAACGCATAGCCGGATCCGAGAAGCTCCGCTTCGCCGTCTCCACGTTGCTGCCAGAGTCTCAGGCCTTCTCCTGGCTCTCGAGTCCAGGAGTAGAAGACGCCATCTCCCGAGTAGAAGCCGACGGCTCCTGGGCCGAGCTCGGTGTCGGCAAACTGGCCAGTGAGGGCCCTCTGGTGGAGCTGATCGCCATCGTCGCCATAGACGACCTCTTGACCGTCTGGCGTAAAGGCGACGGCTTCGTGAGTCCCAGCTGTCTCCGGAATCGCCACCGAGAGGGACGACCTGAGGTCACGCAGGAAGAGGCCGTCTTGTGTCGAACCGTAGATCAGGCGTCGACCGTCGGCGGATAGTGCCATGACGTCGGGCCGCGGCTCGAGTCTCAGGCTGGCAGTCGTCCAGTGTCTGGAGTCTTCGCCGCTGGCGGCCGCCGAGCCTTGCCGCTCAGTCGTCTTGCCGAGAGTCAGCGCCCCGATGAGAAGCCCGACGACGAGCCCTGCCCCGCACGCTGCCAACAGCTGGCTCCGAAGCCTGGATGTCGGTGCCCGTTCCGCATCCAGCTCAGTAGCGACTGCCGCCTCGAGCTCGATCGATACGTCA
>JANQPS010000793.1 GCA_028285365.1 Thermoanaerobaculia bacterium
GCCAGGGGGCGTAGCGATCCTCCGAAATCTCGCGGCGACGCCGATCGTGCTCGGCGAGGATGCGCTTGCGTTCGCGCTCGTCCTGTGAATCGCCAGTGATCGCGTGATCCGTCATGCCTGCTCCCAACTCTGGCTGGAGAGCTCGATCGTGGGCGTGCTCCCCTGGCGGTCTCCCCAGCGTCCAATGAACCGGAACAGCCCCAAGAGCGATCCCAGGCCGTAGCCGAGGTGCATCACGAGATAGGCCAGAGGCAAGAGGAGCACGTAGCTCCATCCACGTCGCGAGGCCTGAAGGCAGCTGGCGAGCCCACTGGCTACGACATAGACGCTCAGGAGCCCGGCCAGAGTCAACGGAGCGAGCCGAAGCTCGTCACCAAAGCCACCCAGACCACCAACCTCACTGATGCCGGAGCCGCTGGAGACGGCATGAACGGCGCTGAGCAACCCCAGGATCAGCAGGCCAGCGGCAAACAGTGCTGGCGCGAACTGACGTGGCTGCATCTGCAGAGGGTGTTTCTGTAGCACGCGGACCTTCCAGAAGCCGTACTGGAACATCTGGCGGTACAGGCTCGCAAGGGTCGTGCGGCTGAAGTAGCGGGTGGCGAGGTCTCCGGCCAGGAGCAGCTGCCCTCCGCGCCGCCTGATGCGATAGTTGTACTCGTCGTCCTGGTTGCGGACGAGCTCCTCGTCGTACCCGCCGATTTCGCTGGCGACCCGCCGACGATAGATGGGAAAGGGGATGGTGTCGGCGGCGCGCGGGGGGGTGTCCGGCGTGAGCGTTCTGAAGCTCGAGTTGCCGACCCCGAAGGGTGAGCTCATCGCGACTGCGATCGCGCCAGCAACAGGCCCAACGCCAATGGTCTCGCAGACTCCGCCAACTCCTGTGACCTGATCGTCGCGCAGATGAGCGACCGCCCGCTTCAGGTAGTCGGCAGGCAGGGCGCAGTGTCCGTCGACTCGTGCCACGAGCTCCCCGCGGGCTTCTCTGAAGCCGATGTTGAGCGCTGGCGCTGCGCGCCGTTGGTGGTTGTCGAGGATGCGAAAGCGCGTCTCGGGAAACTCGGCTGAGACGCTCTGCGCGAGGGCACGCGTCGTGTCGGTCGATTGGCCGTCGATCAGGAGCACCTCGAGGCGCTCACTGGGGTAGTCCTGGCCAAAGACCGAGCGCAGACACTCTTCGATCGCTGCCTCTTCGTTGCGTACGGGCATGACGATGCTGACGCTCGGCAGCCGAGCGGCGTCATCCGGAGGGGAGTTTGGGGTCACGACGGATCACCGCCGCTCGGATCAGGGCTCGAGCGGAGGTCCGCTCCGGGCAGCGCGTCAGCCCGTTCGTTGCGGAGATGGGAGACCACCGCGCGGAACTTGCCGGCCTCGGTGCGCGGGATCTCGTTGACCGGCGTGACCGTGATGGTGACGCCAGGACCGAGCCGTTCGTGCATTCGCACTTCGAGTTGAGCGCGGGTGCCTGGCGCAAGCCCGTCAGCCATGACCACGCGCAGCTCCACATGGTCGAGGGCATGCTGGACGATCTGGGTCTCGACTACCGAAGGGATTCCGAAGAACGCGCCGTAGAAGCTCGCCACCTCCCGACCATCGGGACCGCGCACCACGTCTTCCAGGCGCCCCACGACTTCGTCGAGGATCGGCAGGTTGCGGCCGCATGCACACGGTCGGTCCGAGAGTCGGGCGAGGTCACCGAGGCGAAAGCGCACCATGGGTTGATGGGTGCGCATCAGGTTGGTCGTGACCACTTCGCCGATCTCGCCGGGTGCACAGGGAGTGCCGTCGCTGTCGAGGACCTCGACGAGTCCCACGTCGGGGCTCAAGTGGAGGGAACCCTCCTCGCACTCGCTGGCGAAAAGCACGTTCTCGACCGTGCTGTACTCTTCGTACACGCGACAGTCGAAGGCTTCGCTGAGGGTCTGGCGCATAGCGTCCGTGAGCTTCTCGGAAGTCGTGATGATGGCGTCCAGCTTGGGTACATCGTGACCACCTTCCAGGGCGTAGCGAGCGAGGAGATAGGCCGATACAGCGTAGCCGGTCAGCCAACGGATCCCGTGCTGATCGAGGGCGCGCAGGTAGTCGGCGACGGTCCTCGGACCGAGGTGGAACGCCGAGAAGTACACCTGCCGCTCAGCTCGATTGAAGCGGTGGTAGGGGCCGCGGCTCGCGGCTGGCGGAACGACGATTCGACCCGAGAACGTGGCGCGTGGCTGCTCGAACGAGACTCCGGCCCAGCCGGCGGAGCGCACCTCGCGGACCGCCATGGCGCGCCGCAGCTCTTCGGTGGTCCAGATCGAGGCGATGGGAGTGCCCGTCGAACCGCTGGTATAGAAGACGTGCTCACGACCGACGTGCCCTGGCGCGACGAATCGTCTGGGCTGCGCTCGCACCGGCTCCTTTTCCAGGAGCGGAAGCCCAGCAAGGTCGCCTGCCTGCGCGGCCTGCTTTTGTTCTCGCGACCAGGTGTCGCGATAGTAGGGGACGTTTCGTGCCGCGAGTCGCAGGACTTCGGTGACGCTGTCCTGCTGCCACTTCTGCCATCGCTCGAGGTCCCAGGTGTCGCGAGCCGAGAACTCGGCGGCGTAGAGAGTGCTGTCTCCGCCGAAGCGAAGCCACCGCCAGCGCAGTCCCCAGGCCGAGACGGCGGCATGCTGAGCCCACACCGGGAGGCTGCGGTAGACGGTATCGGCCGCGCTCAAGGTCTCGAGTCGCTGGGCTCAGATCCGTACCTCACCAGCACTTCCAGAGGGTTTCGGCTGATAGCTTTGCGCGCCATGGGAAGGGTGACGATGAGAGGTTATCGATCGATGTGGCGTGGCCTTGCGGGAGGCTTGGGGCGAGCGACTGGTCTGGTGTTGCTGGCCTGCGTCGCCAGCTGCGCGCCGAGCTCTCCTGAGGGTGACAGCTCCCTCGGTGAGGGAGAGGGTTATGACCGGGTCTTCCTGATCACGGTGGACACGCTGCGCGCCGATCATATGAGTCTTTATGGCTACCCTCGTGCCACGACACCCCGACTGGAGGAGTTCGCGAGTGACGGTGTGGTTTTCGATCGGGCGATCGCCCAGTGGCCGAAGACCGGGGCGTCGTTTGCGTCGATGTTCACTGGGCGCTATCCGCAGACGACCGGACTGACCCATCGAGCTGCGCTCGAGATCCCCGAAGAGATGCCGATCCTCCCCGAGTGGTTCCAGCAGGCGGGCTACCGGACCGTTGCGGTGGTGTCCAACGCGGTTCTTTCCAAAGAGTTGGGATGGGGCCGCGGTTTCGACGAGTACGTCGAGACCTGGGCGGGCAACATGAGTGACGATCCGCTCGAGTATCGCAAGCTTCTCTATGCCGGGCGAGTCAACGAGCTTGCCGAACCGCTGTTGCAGCCCAGCGACGAGAAGCTCTTTGCGTGGCTGCACTACTCCGATCCACATGCACCGTACGTGTTGCCGGAAGGGTTCGAAAACCCGTTCCTCGACGACGAGCCGTTTCGAGCAGCCGAGCCCAAACAGGTCGACCTTCGGGGGACGCGCGCCAAGGCGATCGGCGACGAGCGCGACTTGCGCGCCTACGTAGCCCACTACGACGCCAACGTGCTGGTTGCCGACACGTTCATCGGCGAGATGCTCGACTTGCTCGAAGCGCGGGGGCTGCTCGATGATGCCCTCGTGATCTTCACCGCCGATCACGGCGAGAGTCTGGGCGAGCACGAGCTGTACTTCGAGCACGGCCCGTTGCCCTACAACACGACGTCGCACGTCCCACTGTTCGTCTGGGCCGAGCGAGGTGTCGAGCCCCGTCGAGTGGCTCAGACCGTCGAGCTGGTCGACCTGTTGCCTACGGCCGTGGAGTGGGTGCGCGCCGAGCCGGATGCCGACCTGCCAGAGCTCCCAGCCATTGACGGAGTGTCGCTGACGCCCCTGATCGGTGGCTCCCTCCAGCAGCGGGACGAGTCCAGGGCTTTTGCGGAGGCCGGGCGGAGGGGACGGATCTACTACCGCAGCCTCCAGGAGGAGCGTTGGAAGCTGGTCTACGGACCGAAGAAGGAAGGGGCGGCGCCAGCTGCGCAGGACTTCGAGCTCTACGATCTGGCGGCGGATCCACTCGAGAGCCAAGACCTCAGCGATCGCGAGCCCGCACAGGTCCGCAGACTCAGCACTCGACTCCTCGAGTGGATGAAGCGCGCCGAAGGCGCCGCACCCGTCTTGGGCGACGAGAGTCAGCAGAAGGCTCTGGATGCACTCAAGGCGCTGGGGTATGTCGATGGCTAGTCACATTCGGGCGAATCGAGACGACTACCGAAATCGAGACGACCACTGAATCGAGATGACGACTGAATTGAGATGACATCTAGTGGGATGACCTTTGACTGAGATGACTCGTGAATGACGACGACCTGGTGACGATCGCCAAGGTCGAAGACCTGCCGGAACTCCTGGTCATCAAATCGATGCTCGATGGTGCCGGCGTGGCCTACGAGGTCCAGGGAGAAAACGCAGGGTTCCTCTTACCGCCCAAGTCTCTTCCCGGCTTCTTCGGATCGAGTCGCCTTGCCGTACGCGTCCGGGTCAGGGCCTGTGACGTCGACCTCGCGAGATCCCTGCTCGCAGCATCCGACGACGGCGGCATGGCCGAAGACTCTTCGGACGAGGTCTTCTAGAGCGCCTCGCCATGCTGCTGCCGATCGGTCATGACCAGGGTGAGGTATGGCGCTGGCCGGTCGTCACGCTGGTCCTGATTGCCGTCAATATCCTGGTCTGGGTCGATCAGCGCGGGACGGTGCAGCGCGAGTCTCGAGTCGCGTACGAGGCCTACGAGGCGGTCATCGACCATCTCGTCGAGCATCCGTGGCTCGAGGCCTCAGACGAGCTCGGGTTCTCCGACGACACGCGGCGTCAGCTGGCCGAGATCCGCGAGGAGGCGAGGCGCCAGGGCATGCTCGATCGCGTGGCGACGCGCTACGACCAGCAGACCCTCGACGAGCTCACCACTTCGTGGCTCGAGACGGTGGAGAACAACACCTTCAGGCGCTTCGGATATGTTGCCGCCGAGCCCAGTGCCTTCGGTCTGTTCACCAGTCTGTTCGTGCATGCCGGCTTCTGGCATCTCTTCGGCAACCTGCTGTTCCTGTACCTGCTCGGGCCGCCGATCGAAGATGTCTGGGGCCGCCCTCTGTTTGCGCTGCTCTACCTCGCATCAGGAGTGGCGAGTGCTCTGCTGCACGGCGCGCTGACGGCTGATCCGATGGTTCCCCTGGTGGGAGCGTCAGGGGCGATCTCCGGACTGATGGGAGTCTTTCTGCTGCGCTTTGCGCGTGCCCGCCTGCGGTTCCTCTGGTTGCTCTGGCCGATCTTCTTCAAGACCTTCGAAGCTCCCGCGTGGATTGTTCTTCTCTTCTACCTGGCCCGCGAGTCGCTGTTTGCGATGACCTTTTCGGTCAACGCCGATCTCTCGAGCGGCACGGCCCATCTCGCCCACGTCGGTGGGTTCCTACTGGGTGCTGTCGTAGCCGTCGTCGTCGGCAAGAGTGGACTGGAGGAGCGCTACCTGAGGCGAGCGATCGGTGCGAAGGTCGAGCTCACCGAAAAGCCGGCGCTCGAGCAGGCGCACGAGCTGCGCGCGCATGGTCGGTTCGACGAGGCTCTCAGGCTGCTGGCCGACACCCACGCGCAAGATCCGACCGATCAGGATGTGCTGCAGGCTTGGTGGGACGTCGCCGTGCAATCGTCGAACGAATCTCGGGTGATGCCGTCGATCGCGCGTGCCGTGCGCTGGCAGCTGGCTCGGGGCGACCGCGAGGCTGCGGTGGACATGCTCTCGGAGACCGCGCGCTCGTCGAGCGAGCTGGGGCTGCGCGACGCCGAGCTC
>JANQPS010000826.1 GCA_028285365.1 Thermoanaerobaculia bacterium
GATGCAAGTCGGAGACGGCCAGGTGACCGAGGTGCCGAGCGCGACCTACACCTTCAGCGCTCTGGACTCAGGAGACCTGCGTTTGACCGTGCTGCCGCCGCAGACTCGGTGGGAAAGCTGCGAAGGCACGCTACCGGCGAGCATCTCCCAGGCTGAATCTGACGGTCTTGCGATTGCAGGAGCCGTAGTGTCCTGGCGAGGACGGCCCCGGGACGTGTTGGCGCGTCATCCCGGCGATGCACTGTTGTCGAGTGCGCTCGAGGACCATGAGACACGACCGACTCTGCCCAGGGGTTTTGCGTCCATCTGCTACCTTCGCCAGACGCCGACGTTCTCGGAGCTCGTCCTCGATGACGGAAGGCGCGGTATCGAAGGCAACGCATCCGGTATGGCCGGAATCGTCAAGAAGGTCGTCGACCTACCGCTCGACCAGGCGAGCACCATCAGCTTCGACTGGCGCTTCGACTCGTTGCCGGCGCAGGGGCCGGAGACCGAGACCCGACATCACGAGTACTCGAGCATCGCCGTCGAGTTCGACAACGGTCAGGACATCACCTGGACCTGGAGCCCGGTGCTCGAGGCCGAGACGTCTTTTCGCTGCCCTCTACCGTGGTGGGATCAGCGCGAGACCCACATCGTGTTGCGTTCGGGCGAAGAGGGCCTCGGCAAGTGGGAGAGTCACTCGCGGCCGATCGCGCGCGACTACCTCGAGGCGGTGGGCGAGCCTCTTCCGGAGCGCATCGTCGGTGTGTGGTTCATCGTCAACGAGTTTGGGGGAGACTCTCGCGCCGCGGCCCGTTTCGCCAACGTCGAGATTGGTGCTCCTGGCTCTTCGATCAAGATCTTCGACTGACTCGGTGCGACTCTCGAGAGCTCAAGTGAGCTGCGTGCATGGGAGCACGTGATGCCGGATTGTGCAGTCGCTGGCAGATGAGTGGCCTACCGGGTCAGCCGCCGCCCGACTTGGCCATGGGGAGGCGTTGCTGCCACTCCTACGGCAGCGAAACCGACCAGCGCAAGAGACCACCCTCGAAGCCGTCCTCGAAGATCATCGACCCGATAGGCGCGCCGTCGGCCGGACGCCCGTCCAGCTGCATCACGTAGGCGATCAGCGCGTCGCGGTCCCCGCTCGACAGGGCGAGCGCAGAGCGATGAGCCGAGGCGGCCGCCAGATCGTCCGACGTACTCACGGTGACCTCGTCGACGCTGATGTTCGGCCAGCCGGCCACTCCTGTGATTTCGGCTGAGTTGCCCGAGCCCGAGCTCCACGACACGTTCTCGTGTCGTGCGCGCGACCAGTTGGTATGCCGCCACACGGGGGCGTTACCCACGGTGGGCAGGAGAAGCCCTGTCGAGGCTCCGCCGTTGACCTGGACGCTCGGGGTGCGGGTGTCGCCGACGCTGTAGCGGAGCTCGAGAGCGCCGACGCCGCCAGAGCCGCCGTCGATACCGGTGATCTCGATCGCGGCGCCACTGTTGCCGAGCTGCGCCAGTGCCCGCCCATGGACGGTGTCGTCGTTGT
>JANQPS010000833.1 GCA_028285365.1 Thermoanaerobaculia bacterium
CAGCTCGCGGAGCTCGGGCCTGACCCAACGCGCAGGACTGTCACTCATCACGAGCCACTCCTCGAACCACGGGACCGCTTGCGCTTTGCTGAGCCAGCCGCACCGGGAGCGCGCAGCGCTGCAGCTCGGGCGTGAGCTTCGAGGCCCTCCACCTGGGCGATGGCCTGCGCTGCAGCAGCAAGGCGTCGCGAAGCTGCGGGGGTCACGCTCACGATGTGCGAGCGGCGGGTGAAGTCACCAACTCCCAGACCGGAGGCAAACCTCGCGCTTCCACCGGTCGGCAGCACGTGCGACGGTCCCGCAACGTAGTCGCCCAGCACCGTCGGCGCTCGTTCACCCACGAACACGGCACCCGCGCAGCGCACGCGGTCCTGGAGACTCTCGGCCTCGGTACCCATGAGCTGAAGGTGCTCGGGAGCCACTCGCTCGGCTATCTGCAGGGCGTCGTCGATGGACTCTGTGACGAAGATCGAGCCGTAACGCTGCAGCGATTCTTCGGCGACCGCCTGGTCTGGAAGCCGGCCGAGCTGCGCCGCGACGTTCTCAGTGACCGCGAGCGCGAGATCGGAGTCGTCGGTGGCTAGGATCGCGACCGCCTGAGGGTCGTGCTCGGCCTGGGCCAAGAGGTCAGCCGCCACGAACTCCGCCGAGGCATCGGCAGACGCCACGATCACGACTTCGGACGGTCCAGCCTCCCGATCGACGCCCACGTCCCGCGAGACGAAGCGCTTGGCGGCGGCCACCCAGGCGTTTCCGGGCCCGGCAATCAGGTCGACAGGCCGGATCGTCTCGGTTCCGTAGGCCAGCGCCGCAACAGCATGGGCGCCACCCATCCCCCAGACTTCGTCGACGCCAACTCGCTCGAGAATCCAGCGCAGCACAGGGCTCTCGTCGTAGGCCTTGGGCGGCGTCGTTACGACGATCTCTTCGACCCCGGCGAGCCGTGCCGGCACCGCCGACATGATCACGGTCGACGGGTACGGGAACCGGCCGCCGGGAACATAGAGACCTACCCGGCGAAGCGCCAGCCGACGCTCCTGAAGGCGGACTCCACCACGTTCGAGAACGTAGCCGTCTTCGACCTGTGGCCGATGAAACGCTTCGACTGCCCGAATGGCTTGCTCCAGAGACTTCTCGAGATCGGCCGGGATCTTCGGCCGACGCCGTCGACGCCCTCCCGAGCTCCCGTCGAGCCTGAGAGCGTCGGCTGACTGCACCGCAAAACCATCGAGCTTCTCGACGTAGTCGAGTAGGGCGCGGTCTCCATCACGCCGCACCGCTTCGACGATCCGACGCGCACCAGCGTCGACACGCCGATCGAGGCTCGAACGAGCCCGACGATCCAGTCGTACGAGCGCCCGCTCGAAACGTCGGGTTCCCGACCTGTAGAGGTTGATCGGTGCCATCAGCTCACCACCCCGGCCTGCTCGAGTCGTTCGCCCAAGGCGTTCAACTCCTCTCGATAGCGCTGAAACGAAGCGCGGTTCATCACGACGCACGGCGCAATCTCGGCGAGAACCTCGATCTCACAAAGGTTGTGAGTTCGCAGCGTTCGACCCGTCTGAACGATGTCCACCGCGACCTCGGAGAGGTTGAGCAGCGGTCCGAGCTCCACCGATCCTTGGAGCCTGAAGATCTCGGCTCCCCAGGGCCGGTCGGCAAGCAGCCGCCTGGTCCAGTTCGGATACTTGGTGGCTACCCGCGCCTGCGTCCCGGCCTCCGGAGTCTTGTTCTCGAGACCAATCAGCGACATGCGGCAACGTCCTTCCCGAATGCGCAGCGGCACCAGGAGATCAGACTCGACCTCTTCGAGCACGTCGGTGCCAACGACTCCACAGTCGGCGATTCCGTACTCCACGTACAGCGGCAGATCCCAGTCTTTGAGCAACAGCACTTCGACACCATCGTCCTCCAGCGTCTGACGAAGACGATCCTTGTCGAACCCCGCCAGCGAATAGCCGGCGGCCCGCAGCGCGTCGAGTGCTGAGGAGAGGTTGCGGCCTTTGGGAAGCGCTAGACGAATCATCCCGACACCGCCTGAAGCAGATGGTCGAGTCCAACGCTGAAACCAGCCGCCGCCACGCTCGAGCCCAGTTCCGCGAACAGCTTGTCGTAACGGCCTCCGTTACCGACGGCCTCGGAGGCGTTGTCGATGTACGCCCGGAAGACGATGCCGTCGTAGTACATGTGATCGAGACCCGCGCCGCCGCCAGTGCCGTGGCCCCGCACGAACTCGGCGAGGTCGACGTGGACCTTGAGCCCGCTGCCACCGTAGCGTTGCTCGAGCTGGCCGGCCGTCTGTACGAGGCGCTCGACCTGCGAGCCCACGGCGGAGCCCAGGCGCTCGGGGTTGCGAGGGTAGCCGTGCTCGATGATCTCGAGACCAAGCTCGTTTTCGCTCCGCACGCGCTCACGGTCGCGCCGCGAAATGGCAAGCGCAAAAGCCCCAGAGTCGCTCGCATCAGCCACCAGCTCATCGAGAGCGCCCGCAAGGCCCAGAACGACTTCGAGTCGTCGCGGCGAACCGGATCGCTGCAGCTCTGACGACAGGAGGTCGAGGAACATCTCCAGAACGGTCAACTCGAGCTGGGGGCCCTCCGGACGCGGTCCGCGCTCGATCAGCTCGACTCCGAGATGAGCCGACTCGCGCAGGCGACCCGGTCTTGGTTCCTGATACCGCACGATGTCGCCGCGGTAGAACAGCTTCAGAGGCAGTGACAGAGAGCCCAGCTTGGGAGCCAGGAGACGCGCCAGCATAGGCGTCGGATCGCCGCGTAGTGCGAGCAGCTCGCCGTCGCGATCGACGAAACGATAGAGACTCGACTTCCCGCCCTCGTCGAGCACCGAGTGATACGGGTCGTAGTAGTCGACGATCGGTAGCAGGACCTCCTGGCAACCCCAGCTCACCAGCTCGTCGCTGAGGCGAGCTTCCAGCTGGCGTCTCGCCTTGGCCTCGTCGAAGAGTACGGCGCTCACGCCCGTAGGCAGCCCCGCGCGAATCCTCATGAAGCGGTCCCTCCGCGGACGAGATCGATACCCAGACGAGCGGCTCCGGTCGACAGCGGTAGGTCGCCCCCCGTCATCGCCCGAAACTGACCCACGGCCTGGGACAGCAGGACCTCTCGCCCATCGACCACTTCGATGCCAAGCTGCCGCGCGGTCGCCACCAGCCCGGTGGCTTGACTGTCGTAGACCATGTCGACGATCGCTGCGCCTTCGCGAAGGCGATCGGGCGCAAAAGGCAGAGGGTCGGCCTTGCCGTGGCCGAGGGCCGTGGCATTCACGACCACGTCGTAGTCGCCGGGTTCGATATCAGCGAGCGGCTTGAACTCGATGCCGAGACGTGCCGCCGTTCGCTCTCCTCGACTCGCGGTCCGATTGTAGAGAGTGACCTCGGCCCCCTCCTCCTTCAATCCGAGAGCTGCCGCGCGACCTGCTCCGCCAGCGCCGATCACGGCACACGGTCGACCGGCGAGTGCGATCTCGCGCCGACGCAGCGGGACGACCACTCCATCCGGGTCGGTGCTCTCGGCTTCCCAGACGCCGTCACGACGCACCAGGGTATTGGCGCTCTCGATGATGTCGCAGCGCGGTGACGAAGCACCCGCCACCGCCACGGCCGGACGCTTGAACGGGGTCGTCACACTCAGTCCGGCGATGCTCAGACCGACGTTCTCCAAAAAGCTCGACTCAACGACCTCCAGCCAGAAGTCCCCAAAACTCTCGGCACAGAACGCCACGTACAAACCGTCGATTCCCAGCTCTCGATAGGCACCGTTGTGCAGGCGTGGGGAGAGACTGTGAACGGTTGGGTTGCCGATGATCCCGAACAGCCGACTCGCGGGAGGCAACTCCGGCAGGTCATAGTCGAGAACCAGCTGCTCCAGACTGAGCTGCCCAGGAGCTGCCGCCTGATCACCCATCGATCCATAGACGAGCGCCGAGCCCAGCCGCGGCGCAACGACGCGGGTCCACGAAGCTCCGGGCTCGGTCGAGAACACTGCGAGATCCGTACGCTCGGTCTCGGCCAGGAGCTCGAGCGCCACCAGCTCCTGCCCGGGATCGGGAGCGGCGGGAATCAGTTTGTAGAAGCGTGCGTCGGTCCTCGACATCTCGTCGACGAGCGCTCGCAACTTAGTCAGTGAGCGATGTCCGTCCGGGCCGCCGTGCCACGAGAGTAGGCGCTTGGATGGTTCGATCCCATCGAGTCGCTCGCCGTCGAGATCACGAGCCATCTCGAGGTCGACGAGATCGTAGTGTGCGGCCGCCTCCACCTGCTGCGTGGCCCGTCGTGAGGCAGACACCTCACACTGACCACCTTCGGCTTGGGATCGCAGCGTGAACAGGAGCGTCTTGCCACAGCGCGAGCGCAGCCACTCCGGATCCACGGGACCCGTGAGATCGGCTCGCACCTCGACGATCCCCACCCGCTCGAAGAGCTGGTCGGAGATTTCGTCCAACTCACCCAGGTTGGTGAGCGTGGCGACGAGTGTCGGTTTGAGTGGCTCTGACAACAAAGCGGCTCCAGTCCGGTGTCCGGAAGGAAGTCGCGTGCATTCAGGCCGTTACTCCGTCCCGGACTCTCCAGTCAGGGACGGGTCCCCGACTACAAAGCGGTCCAATGATGAACGCTCGACCACCACTCGCCGGAGACCACGGAGCTGGCAACACGGATCGACACTCGCCGGTTCGCCGTTCGCGAGGTGCACTCGCAATCTGGCAGGCTGATGTTGGTCGTGAGCATTGGCGTGGTTCGCAGGCTTCTGAGTGGTTCTCGGGGCGCGAGCAGAGGATTACAGCAGCGGCGCCGCCACACTGTCAAGCGGCGTCCCGCGAGCAGATGCGTCAGGCCGTTGCCAGCAGAGTCATGAGTGTCCCTGGCGAACGGCAGAGCACGCTACCGAGCGCGCTCAGACTCTCCCCATCAGCAGGACACCGTTCGTTCCGCCAAAGCCGAACGAGTTGGTCTGGGCGACGTCCAGATCCACCTCCCGGGCTCCGTCGGCAACGAAGTCCAGGTCGCACCCTTCATCCGGGTCTTCCAGATTGATCGTCGGCGGAAGCGTCTGGTGCCTCAGAGCGAGAGCCGTCAGCCCTGCCTCGAGGCCGCCAGCCGCACCCAGGAGATGCCCGGTCGACGACTTGGTCGATGACACCGCAAGCTCTCTCGCGTGCTCACCGTAGACCCGCTTGATGGCCTTGACTTCCGCCACGTCACCAAGACCGGTGGAGGTCCCGTGCGCGTTGATGTAGCCGACCCTGAGGGGATCGACCTGTGCGTCTTTGATCGCCGCCGCCATGACCCGCGCCATGCCTTCACCTTCCGGCTCAGGCGCTGAGATGTGGTAGGCGTCACCGCTCATTCCGTAGCCGAGGATCTCGCAGTAGATCGTCGCCCCGCGCGCCTTCGCTGCCTCGAACTCCTCGAGGATCAGCAGGCCCGCACCTTCGCTGATGACAAATCCGTCGCGGCCACGATCCCACGGACGCGAGGCCTTCTCGGGCTCGTCGTTGCGCGTGGAGAGCGCACGCATGGACGCAAAACCTGACAGGGCCAGAGGCGACAGTGCGCATTCGGTACCACCTGCGATTGCGGCGTCAGCCATATCGAGCTGGATCACGCGAAAGGCGTCACCGATCGCGTGCAGACCGGTGGTACAGGCAGTACAGGGTGAGTGATTCGGACCCCTGGCGCCGTGTCGCATGGACACCTGACCCGCCGCCATGTTGGCGATCAGGCCGGGGATGAAGAACGGCGACACCCGACTGGGACCCTTCTCGAGCAACACCGAGTGCATGTCCTCGATGAGGGGCAACCCCCCGATTCCCGCACCGATATGGACGGCTACACGGTCGCGGTTCGAATCGTCGATCGAGTAGCCGGAATCCTCCAGCGCCAGATCACTGGCAGCGATGCCGAACTGGATGAAGCGATCGCACTTCTTGAGCTCCTTCTTGTGGAGGAACTGGAGCGGATCGAAGTCCGACACTTCGCCGGCAATTCGACTGGGATAGTCGGAAACGTCGAAGCGCGTGATCGCACCGATCCCACTCCGCCCTTCGAGCACACCCGACCACGTGAGGTCGTTACCGACGCCAAGAGGAGAAACCAGGCCAACGCCCGTCACAGCGACGCGCCTCAGCTCGACCGTTCGTCCCACCTTTGCTCGCTTTCTGTCCGTTCAATGCAACCGCCCCCGCTCAACCGTCAGCGAGAACCGCTCACGTCGATTCGGAGGGACGGCGTTGCAGAGGCCTCAGGAAGCGGAGGCCTTCTCGATGTAGTCGACGGCTTCCTGGACCTTGCCGATCTTCTCGGCGTCTTCGTCCGGAATCTCGATACCGAACTCTTCTTCGAACGCCATGACGAGCTCGACGATGTCGAGCGAATCGGCGCCGAGATCGTCGGTGAAGCTCGCTTCGTTGGTGACTTCGTCGGCGTCCACGCCGAGCTGTTCCACAATGATCTCTTTGACCTTCTCGCTCACGGCCATATCCACAAACCTCCAGTTGGTGTCAACGTGACTTTAGCCTCGTGGTTCTAGCACAAAGGCTTTCGAGCCGTCCACGTACAGATCGTCAGTACGGCTCGGATTTTCTGGTCCATCGGAGCTCTCGCACGTGCGAGGAGTCCATCTTTCGGGCTTGGAAAGTTGTTGTCGGGATCTCGTCCAGTTCCGATCTCTCGAAGGTCGTGCCGCTACGTACGGTAGAGGATCGGTAGGTTGCTTTGACCGGCGGAAGTGCCGGAAGTCACACCCGAGCTAGCGGGTCAGATGTACAAGCCGCCACTGACGTTGAGCACCTCGCCGGTGACATAGCCAGCCTCTTCGCTGGCCAGGAACACCACCGCGCTCGCAATGTCGGCCGGTTCCCCGAGTCTCCCGAGAACAATACTGTCGGCGAGGCGAGAGCGGACCTCGTCGCTCAGATCCGACGTCATCGAGGTCTCGACGTAGCCGGGCGCCACCACGTTCACCGTGATGTTGCGGCTGCCGAGCTCACGGGCCAACGACTTGCTGAACCCGATGAGACCAGCCTTCGACGCGGCGTAGTTGACCTGGCCCGGGTTGCCCATCATCGCGACGACCGACGACACACTGACGATCCTGCCGTAGCGCCGCTTCATCATGCCGCGAACGAGGGCCTTGGTCAGCGCATACGTGCCGGTGAGATTCGTGCGCACGACGCTCTCGAACTGCTCGAGTGACATCCGAGCGAGTAGATTGTCGTTCGTCACTCCGGCATTGTTGACCAGCACGTCGACGTCTTTGAAGTCGTCTTCGAGAGTGCGGACGCGCTCGGGAATCTCCTCGGCCGCCGAGAGATCGAGCGCCAACGCGCTCGCCTGCCCGCCAGCCTGTGAGATCTCTTCGCACAGAGCGCCGAGCT
>JANQPS010000841.1 GCA_028285365.1 Thermoanaerobaculia bacterium
GACCGCCACATCCCCAGCCGAGATCGTGCCGGGAGCGGGATCTGCGGCACGGGGTGCGGCCACCGGATCCGGTAGCCGTGCCACGACCACGTCCGGCACCGGGCCTCGCCTCCCGAGCTCCGACCGAGCAGCCGTCTGCACAGGGCCGGGATCGCCAGGTGAGCCTTCCCAGTGCTGAATGGTCGACATGGCGCCTGCGTAGTCGAAATCTCGTCCCGACGGGTGACCAGAAGAGATGAGGCGCTCGTCGGTGACGTAGTGACAGTCCGCGCACGTTCTGAGTCGCACGTCGAGGTCCTGCAGATCGTTCATCCCCAGATCGAGCGCCTTGACGAGGCCCGGCCGATTGCGACCGAGCTCCTTTTCACCTTCCTGATGAGGCTCGAGGAAGTCCCCCGCCGCACCGTGACAGCTCTCGCAGCCGACTCCGTCCTGGACTTCGCGGCGTTCTCGGCCGGTCGCCACCGTGCCGTGGCAGTCCATGCAGACGGTATCGCCGCGCACCAGTGCGCCACGGCTCACCCCGTAGAGAGTAGCGATCGCCAGGACCTCCGGCGCCTCATCAAAAAACGGATCGGCGGATGCGAAGTGTGCATCGGAGAACCACCACTCGTTCTGAGGTCCGTGGCAGCTACTGCAAGCTCCGCCGAGAGTGCGATGCGTTGAAGGCGGTCTGATCCTGGATTTCTTCTCGCCCACCACAACCGGCCGCGCCGTGCTCTCCGGAACCGAAGGTTCCGCGAGCGGGTTCCCGGCTTCGGCTGCATCGGTCGAGTCAGGTCCGGCGTCTGCGTCCGCGTCCGCCGTGACCACCGAATCTTCGCTCACCGCTCTGTCGGGGTCGTCAGATTCGAGCTCGTCGCTATCGAGGTCGTCGTCGGTGACCTCGAGCGGAGGAGGCGGCTCGCCGCGCAGAAACGGATCCAGACTCTGCAAGCGTGAGCCGTCATGAGCATCCAGGAGAGCCAGGGTCTGCTCGCGAACCGCGTCGGCGGCCTCGAGAAGAGGCCGGGAGTTGCCGACGTCGATGTCGACCCCACGCGCGATCGAAGCCATCTGCTGAAACGGCTCCAGCCCCGTGTGCCGGGCAAGCTCTCGCAGCGACGATTGGGACCCTCGGGCGCGGCGCTTGAGTGAGCGCAGGTAGGTCCCGTCTGCCGTGGCCCTGGCCGCACCGCGCAGCGTGTACTCCAGGTCGAGAGCCTGACCGGTCGCGTACAGCAGCCGCAGCCTCTCAGGCGAGGCTTCCCGGTTCTCGGAACTGCCGCCGCGCTGCGCGGCGAGGAAGTTGTGGCGGTTGACGCCCTGAGTACCCTCGATCAGATCGAAGCTGGGCGGACCGACACTGTGACCACCCACGTCGACCACCTGCTGATTGAGCACGAAGTGGCACTCGTAACAACTCGCGACGACCGGGTAGAGGTCCGAAGGCCGCCTCATGCCTGCAGCGCGACTCTCCTCGATGCGACGCTCCCGGTTGTCCGCCGACTCGCTGGCGTAGTCCTCGGCGTCACCATAGTCGTTGTGCAGCTCGATCCAGCTCGTGCCGGCTCCATGGCATGACTCACATGACGGGCCGGAGGCTGCGCGCAGCTGCTCACCGACACGCTCGGGGGTGTAGTGGCAGCGCAGGCAGATGCTCTCCCTCTTGATGAGCGGGAGTCCCATCCTGCCCGCGATCTCTTCCGCGTTCTCCGTGCGATGCCGGCTTCCGAAGCTGGTCGAGTGAGGAGTTTGCCGCCAGCGCTCGAACTCCGCGATGTGGCACTCGCCGCAGGCTTCTGCGCCTTCGATCTGGTCCGGATCGAGCAGCAGTCGGTCGTCGGTCGTCTGGGCCCCGGCCAGTGCGGGAGCCGCGAGACTCAGCACGAAGACAACCACTACGACCACCCTGTAGAGGCGTCGAGGCGCCTGCCGACGCTCGTGGTCTGGCCAAGGCCATGGCAACGGCGAACGCATCAGAACTTGGTCACCAGCTCGACTCGACCGCCGAGAAGCGTCTGGTCCTCCCCGCCTGCACCATCGAACTCGCGTCGCCCACCAAAGACATCAAAAACCCAGACGAAACGTCGCCCCACAGCCATCTGGTAGCGAGCCGTACCGGCAAACTGGTTGGAGATGTCGTCCTCCAGCCCGAACCGGAAGCCAGCCTCGATGATGAGCTGCCGACGGGTCTTGTCGAAGAAGAACTGACGCCCCACGGCGCCACCCACGACGTCCCGCGCCTGGTTGGAGAGAGGCGCCCCGAGACTGCCGATACCCACCGAAGCGAAGTTGATTCCCATGCGTCCCAGCGGGCCACCCAGCGCTGGATCGCGCGCGATGGGTCGATAGTCGTCGAGTGCGGCAAACGCCGTGACGTAGAGGTGGTCGTACGTTGCAACGGGAATCCATGACAGCTCACCGGCCACGAGCACACCATCCGCGGCGAGATCACCCTCGTCACCGGTCGATTGAGAAACTGCGGCAAAGAAGCTGCTGGAGATCTTGCCAAATCGCTGAACCGCACTCACTCCGAGGTTGGCCTGATCTCCGCCGAAGTCGGTATCGACGTATGCCAAGTCCACGTCGAGAGTGGTCGCGCGAAAGTCGGTCGACGTCAACACGGCCAGGAGGAGCGCGTCACGGTCTTCTCGATTGCGCCGTCCGATCGACGAGTCGGTGCGGTCGATGTCGTCCAGTCCCAGAAGAAACGTCGTCCTGAAGTTGGACGTGTTCTTGGGCAGCAACGTGTTGCGCGTGATGCCGATCGAGTCGATCACGTCGTTGATGAGCAGACCTTCTTGAAAGATCAGCGGCTGGCGACCAATGGCGAAACCCCAGTCCGTGCGACTCGAGTCGTCGCGGCTGAGGTTGGGAAAGATCTCGCCGAAGTCACCCTCGAAGAACAGCGATCCGATGTTGAGGTTCAGCCGGTCGCGATAGCCGTCCTCACCGAAGCCGTCGGAGTCGAAGACGTAGCTCGTGAACTGTCCGTCTTCGTCCAGGCTGCGCAGCCCGATCACGAGGCGCTCGGTGCCCGACAGGGCGAGGTTGCCGAAGAGGTCGAGGCGAGCCACGACTTCAGCCACCTCGCCGGTGCCCGCGTCGAGAGCCTGAGCCGCGGTTCTCAGGGTTCCGAACGCAAGGAAGGCCGGCTGCCAGACGGCGCCAGTGGGCAGCTCGAGACCCGGCTTGAGGGTTCCGGTGCCGAGAAACGGCTCACCCAGCTCGATCAGCGGTTTCGGCCGCTCCGGAAAGCCGTCGAGCACCAGCGGGCCACTCTCGTCACTCAGACGCGGGACATGGACGCCGTAAGCCGAATGCTGACCCGATTCCTTCCCGCCAGAGTGATCCTCGTCGTCTGTCCCGGACTTCGTCTTGGGCGTCGAGATCTTGCCGTCCTGGTCCTCCGATTCGTCCTCATCTGGAGTATCGGCTCCGTCCGCCGCCGTCCGCAGCGAGCGACTCGCCTCCGACAGGCCTGCAGGAACCACGAGCGCTGTTGGCTCGCCATCTCCCAGAGACGGCTCGGGGTCGGGACTCGGAGCCCCCAGCGGCAGCAGGAGCACCAGGCTGTAGAGCCAGACTGGCAAGTCGTCACCCTCTCCTCAGGCCACGAAAGGCGAAATCACTTCGTCGACGATCTGGCTCCTGCTGGAGAGATCTCCACCTTCGCTTCGTGCTCCCACAAAACCTGGTGTCCCTCAACGACGTTCTCCGCAACTTCTCGAGGACTCATGAAGTAGTCGAACCCGACATCCTGAATCTCGGCGATCAGATTGACTGGAACCATACCCGCAATGAGGCGTGCTTCGATGGTGTACGGCCCCGGCCCGGTCAGCAGTTTGGCATCGACCTTATAGCGTGCCTCGCGGCGTCCCAACGGCTCGATGTTCATCTTGTGCTTGCGCGCTCCGCGCGGCCGGCCCGTAAGCACCGTAGACGTCGTCGAGGGTCGCAAGAAGGGCAACGGATCCGGGGAATAGTTGACCGCAAGGACTTGCTCGCGCTCGCCTCCCCGTACCATTCTCGTGATGAACCGTGATTGAAGACTGAACAGCTGCTTGTCGAGCGGAATCAGGCCGTCGTGGACATAGAGAGAATGGGTGTCGCGGACATCGCCGTTGGGGTCGAGATCACCGGATTGAAAGACCAGGGCGCCATCGGCGTCACGCACGTCGACCTGAACAAAGACCAACCGCTCCGCATCAAATCCGGTAGGGACTCCGTGACCGTCGGTGCCGTTGCGAACCTCCATGAAGAATTCGAGTCCCTTGCGCGCATCCGCACGGGTGATCTCGATGTCACCGAGGACGTAGCCGGCTCGCAGCAGGGCCAGTCGCTGCTCGTCGGCCTCGGCGAGCAGCTCCTGGTTCGCCGTGATGATGTCGCGGGCGTCGTAGCGATCATCAGCCGAGCGCCAACGCTCGGGGAACTCCTGACCGGCAGGCAGCTGGGACTCGAACTCGTCGGTGCCCCAACCTTCTTCCACATCGAAGGTCAACCATTCCCGAATCGTGGCCATCTCCGACGCTGCGGTGTTGTGAGGAAAGATGCCAGGGTGGATGATCGAGTAGTCAGGCCCCACGAACATGTGGTCGGTGCGCTTGCGCGGAGCGGTCGGGTTCTTGCCGATGATTGCCGCCGGGGCCGTGGCGTAACCTGAGTCCACACCGGGCTCGGTGCCCATGTGACAGTCCTGGCACGAGACTCCGCGCTTTGCTGCAGGCGACGTCTTGTACTCGCTGAACGCCTCTTCCAAACGGAAGCCGTTGACGAGGTTGACGTCGTGACACGTGCCACAGAAGCTCGACTCCGCCAGCTGGAAGAACTTCTCGGCTTGCGCGTGGATGTTGCGCCCCGACTTCTCGGGATCGGTGTTGACGCGATACTCCCGACTCTCGATCACGCGGTCCAGCTCTTCGCCGCCTTTGGGACCGTAGACCGGAGCAAACAAGTCTCCCTCGACGATCGCGAGTCGTCCGCTGAGCTTGCCGTACGCCTGATTGACGCGATGACAGGCGATACAGGTGATGCCCTCGCGCGAGGTCGGATGTCGGTCCATGTTGCTCATGAACTCCGGCTCGCCGAGGTTCATGCCTACCGGCGTGTGGCACCGAATGCAGAAATCCCCGTTGGTGCCGTTCGTCCGCTTCATGATGGTGGCGTGCATGGCGTTGAACACCGGGCTCATCTGGGCGTAGGCGTGCGGTGAGACCGACCACTCGCGATAGTGGTCCGGATGACACGTGGCGCAGGTCGTCGCAGCGGGGAAACGGTTCTCGAGAAACAGGGCGGCGTGCTCCTCCTCGGCCGTGAGCACCGTCTCCTCGGCCGAGGTGACCAGATCACCGTCTTCCTGGGCCGCAACGCCGCTGGAAAGCACGGCGAGGGCCAACAGAAAAACTCTGGCCAAGTGAGCTCTTGACGGCCCTGGCCTTCTGCCACGGGTATTCAAGTGATGAGAGTCGAGCATTGCCACGCCTGCCTTTGATGTCGTTCTGTGTGAGGGGCGTTGGTTCGAGATCCGTGCTGCCGACCACGGCCCGGCAGGACGCTCCACGCGTTACCTGGCGAGCCTCTCTAGACGAAGGGGCACGACGACCCTAGCAGCCGTCGATGCCGCCTCGGGTCGCTGCGACACGAATCGAGGGAGAGCCGCTACGAATGTCGACTGACCCCCGATCTCTACGTGCGGCCATGGCGAAGGAATTGTGTCGCGTCACGGGCGCAACCGTCCGGGCCACGGCCGGCCAACCGTGCTCGATTGCAGAGCGCGAATCGGAGACGCACGCAGGCGTCGGACAACGGTCGAGGTCCGCTTCTTCTGACGTCTCGGTCTGAACAGCCTCGACGACGCCCTGCAGGTCGCCGAGTCCGGCCCCTCAGTTTCAGGGCGTCAAC
>JANQPS010000848.1 GCA_028285365.1 Thermoanaerobaculia bacterium
AAGCTCGATGCTGAACTCGTTGCGCTCTCGGGTTGTGAAACAGCCCTTGGTAAGTCGCTCGATGGCGAAGGCCTCGTAGGACTCGTGCGAGCATTTCAGTACGCCGGGGCCGACTCCGTGATCGCCTCGTTGTGGTCCGTCTCTGACCGTTCCACGTCGCTCCTCATGCTGCCCTTCTACCGCTACCTCCTCGACGGGGTGCCGAAAGACGAAGCCCTGAGACGCGCACAACTCGACCTTCTACACGGTCGCGTCGAGTCCAGCGAGGCCGAGTCGTTCAGCCACCCCTTCCACTGGGCAGCCATGAAGCTCGACGGCCTCCGCTAGGCGCTGTAAGAGGGACAGGGAACCCTCCACGCGAGACCGATTCGGGGTGCCAGGGAACCCACCATCGCAAGAAGTGAAGGCTTCTTCGCGACTCTCTCGTCTAGTCAGGTATGGCAAGGCAACCAAGGGGCCCCGTCGCCAACCGGCTCGTCGAGGTCACCACGAGAACCGTTCAGAGTCGGTACCTCCTTCGGCCCTCGCAACAGGTCACTGAGATCTTCAAGGGGGTTGTCGCACGAGCTCAGCAAGAGACGCAGATGAGAATCGTGGCCTACTCGGCAATGTCCAACCACGTCCACATGCTGATCATCCCCAGCTCGGGTCAGCAAATGGCTGAGTTCATGAGACTGGTGAACGGCAATCTCGCCAGAAAGCTTGGTGATCACTACGAATGGAAGGGGCCGTTCTGGTCGCGGCGCTACACGCCAGTCGTGGTGTCTCACGAGGACGAGGCGCAGATTGCGAAGCTGCTCTATGTCCTGAGGCAAGGGACGAAAGAGAACCTCGTCTCCAAACCAGCTGACTGGCCTGGTGCGCATACCGTCGCCGAGCTTTGCCGGGGATATAGCGAGATCTCAGGCGGCGTGTGGCACGACAAGGACGGCGAGAACGAGGCTCGCAGGCGCGGCAAGGACGTCAGACACGAGGACTATATGCACCGAGGTCTCGTGATCGAGCTGTCCCCACTACCTTGCTGGAGCCAGGACGACCGGATGCTCGTGGCCAGGCGAATTCGAGACCACGTCCGGGACATCGAACTCTCCGTACGCCAACGCCATGAGAGCGAAGGCACTCGTCCGCTAGGTGTCAAGGTGATCTTGCGTGCCCATCCACACGACAGCCCTGAGGACAGTAGTCGCAGCCCTGCTCCGCACTTCGCGGCAGCCACTCGCGAGGCACTGGCCGAACTCCAAGCAGAATGGAGAGCCTTTCTGACGCAGTATCGACAAGCCACCGACGCGCTGACGTCAGGTCTCCAGGCCTCCTTCCCGCCCGGGAGCTTCCCGCCCGGCTTGCCGTACGTTCCCGATCTACCCGGCCCCTGAGACAATCGCTGCTGAAACGCTCCAGCACACGGCAAGGACTTAGTTGCCTTGACGATCCAGGCAGCGAGGCCTCAGGGGATAGATCCACTAGTGGACGATGTGCCACTCCGTCTGGCGGCCGGCTATGTACCAGACCGTCTCACCGTCGAAGACAGCATCCTGCTCGAGCTTGATGACGACGAACTGATCGTCCCACGAAGGCAACTTGACCCGCGCGTTACCCTCGATCGCATAGGCGGTGTTGGCATAAAGGAGCCAGTCACCTCGGTGAGGCGTCGGGCCCTGGTTGTCCCACATTCCGATGGTTGGCCCAGGCGCGTGCCCAAAGAAGCCAAGGGGATGCGTATACGTCGAGCAGATGAGCTCCTGTTCCTGACAACCCGCGACGGTTGCGGCCAAGATCTCATTCCCGGTACGGCCACTTTTGTAGTTGTCGGTCAAGATGTCCTGCCAGCGATTGCCGACAGCGAGCGCATGCTTGAGCTCGTCAGGCACATCGTCCTCGCCAATTTGCAGGACGTATCCCATCTCTTGAGTGTCTGTGCAGAGCCTGAGGTAGCAGACCCCTACGTCGGTATGAAGGACGTCGCCACGTTGAACGACAACATCTCCCTCCTCACCGCAAAAGGGACTCTCGCGATCGCAGTCCTGTCCCTTACGCTGAATATCTACTGACGGCATGAACCAGATTGGTAGTTCTAGCTCGGCGAAGCGCTCGGCGATGTACCAAGCGATATCACTCGCCGTCGTGGCTCCAGGAGTAATAACTCGATCCGAGAAGGCCTCTGAGATCACGCCGCGGGCCAGCGACACGATGTGGGGATACACCTCTAGTTCGGCTGCTGCTCGCGTCTCGGCCCAGCGAACGACGAGTTCCTCGGCGGATACGACTCTCGCCTGAAGTTCCGGGGATAGAACCTCCATGAGCCGGCCGTGAAGACTCTCCGTCAGACCGTCGGCAACAGGCCAATGGCGCGACGTGTTGATACCAATTTTTCGAGGGTTTCGCTCCTCGATCAGGGCACCCAGAGCCTGCCATTGCGCCTCGAGATCTCCTCCTTGCCAAGCGGCCTCGTACAGGCTCCGAAAAGGGTACCGATTCACCGTCAGACGATCGACCCCCGCCTCGCCCCGGTCGTGGAACACGAGGATCGTGGTTCGACGTGCGGCGTGGACCGGTGCCGGGACCAGTGAGTAGTAGACAGGATCTTCTGCATACTCACGGTTGATCACGAGCCACATGTCGATGCCTGTTTCGCGCATCAGACTGGGCAAGAGATCGTCGAGCCGCTCTTCCAGCATGCGATTGATGACCGCAGGCCGATCGCGCTGCGCAAGGACCTCCGGAGGAGACGAGATCACGCGCCCCTGGTCGAAGTCCCCGAACTCCGTCACGAACGTGCTGAGGGGTGCCATGTAACCCACGATAGAGGGTCGTGCGCTCGAGGGTGCCACGTTCCCCACGAAGAGGGACGACACGATGAGGGCGATAATGGGTCCCACGTGTCCCACGAATGACGGCATTCCGATCTCCTTTTCTAGCGTCTCGCCAAGAACGGCTGGAGCTTGCCATACGTGAGCGATCTCCAGAACCACTCCAGCGGTCCGAAGCGAAAGCGCTCCATCCACCAACTGCTGACGACTAGCTGAACCAGGTAAACACCCACGACAAGACCAACCAAGTCCTGCAATCGCCAGGTGCCAAACTGTCCCAGGCCCCAGTGATACATGACGAATGTGGCGACAAGGGACTGCGCAATGTAGTTGGAAAGCGCCATGCGTCCTGCACTTGCCAGCGCCCGACGCACCATGGCGAACATACCCAGTCGCCCCACGAGCAGCCAGATCCCAAAGTACCCAAGCGCGACGACAGGCCCGCTCAGAATCCGTGCACCCTCACCGAGACCTGCGCCCAAGCCACCAGGGGAGTACACCGGCAAGACGACGCCAATGGCTGAAACCGGGATCCCTACAACAAGCGCCAGGGCCACGAAGCGGAGCGCCCACGCCTCACCCTCCTCTCGAAACAACCCTAGGGCGACGAAACCCGCTCCCAGGAAGAACATCCCGAGAATGTCCAATCCGCCGCCGAGGAGAGCGAGCAACGAAACGAGCAGAAAGCTCATCGCGCGGAAGCCAAAGGCCTGAAAGTAAGGGCCTTCTCGGTAGGCCGCCATCTCAGCTGCTATCCACGGAGGATCGGCCGGCCCGTGCAACAACGTACCTTCCTCACGCTCTGGGTCCATCGTCGAGAACAGGTATTCCAGGGGAGCATCCTCGATCTGAACGGCTGCAGCACGTATCAGCAGTTCCTCGCGAGAGTCCGGCAGGTCCGACGGCATGAGCAGTCCCAGCGACGAAACCACCAGGAATCCCAAGGCCCATAGAGCACACCCCACTCCGACCAGGATCCGGCCACTCAGTCCAGAACACAGCATGAGGACAAGTCCGGCAAAGGAGTACACGAAGAGAATGTCGCCATACCAAATCAGCAGTCCGTGAACGAGCCCCAGGCCACAAAGAATGACCAAACGCCGAAGGTATAGCGGCACGAATGGACGTCCTCGCTCAACGATCCGCTGTCTCTGCAGCATCAAGCCCATACCAAAGAGCATCGAAAACAGGGGATAGAACTTCCCTTCGCAGAAGATCCGAACGAAGGCCCAGACCCCAAGATCGACAACGTCCTCTTTGGGACGCGTCTCGAGAATCCCGAGCGGATACGCCATGAAGTCGATGTTGACGAGGAAGATGCCCAACAAGGCAAAACCCCGCGCTACGTCGAGTCCTTCAATGCGCTCCGCCAAGCGAGGTGCCAGGTTCCCCACAGAGGTAGGGGTGCCAGGTTCCCCCCCGGGAGGGGCGGCGGCGCTCAACGTGCGTCGCCTGCGAGTCGCTCGACGAGCAGCTCGTTGAACGCCGGATCGGGCAAGTAGATGTAGACGGCCTGTCTCTGGTCACTCCTGTCGGGATCGACGTAGAGATAAGGCTTCGCTTGACCACTACCGGGAGCTGTGTCGTCTTCGTCCTCGGCTATCCAGACTCCGACGTCGAGGGAGCTCATCAGCTCGGGATGAGTCACCCAACCGAGCGCAAGCGTGTCAAACGGGTTGAAGCCGTCGACTCCCATGGTCTCCTGCCAGCGCGCCAGCCACGTCCGGCAACTCTCGGAGAGCCAAGCCCCTGCGGCCGAAGACTCCGCCAGCCGATCGAGATCGGTCGACCGGATCCAAACGTGCGACGACACCTCCCACGGCGCCATGACCAGCGGCACCGCACTGTCGAGCAGTACCTGCATGGCCGCCGGATCGAGCTCGAAGTTGAAGTCTCGAAACGGCGTCTCGGCACTTCCGGTCAGAAAGCTCTGCCCGATCCTCCGGCCGGCGACCACGACAATACGCTCGATCTGCGCCTCGAGCTCGGGATGCAGCATGAGCAGCGACCCGACGTTCGTCACCGGTCCTACAGCCAGAATGGTCAGCCTCTCGACGGCCAGAGCTTCGGCGAGAGCGCGAGTCGCCGCAGTCTCCTTGCCGAGAGCATCACTCGACGCGGCCCCACCAAAGACCCTCAGGCCCTCGGGACCGAAGCGTTCGACGACGTCTCTCGCGATCGGCAGCGCCTGGTCGAAGGTGGTGTTGCCGAAGACGACACTGACGCCGCGAATCTCGACCTCTGGTGAGTTGAACGCCTGAATCATCATCACACCGTCGTCGACTTCGCTCGACGGAAGTCCGATCGCGGGATCGACGTCGAGCCAGATCGGCAAGGCGGTCGAATCGCCAGACGGCTGTCCGGCGCCGACATCGTCCTCATCACTGCCTGGCGTGGATGGAGACCCAGTGCAGGCTGTGGACACGAGCAACACGAGGGCAACACAAGCAACTCTCCAGACGTTCTGGCTAAGCCGCGAGCACCCAACTCGACTGAAGCCTCCCGCGATAGGCCTGGTCGATGCGAATGATGCGAATGATGCGAATGACGTCACTTCGGCAATCCCTCCATCAGCTCCTCGACGCGTCCACGGTGGAGCGCCGCCCTCGCCCGAACAAGCCAGGCCGCGCGCTCGCCACGGCTGGGAGCTATCGGTAGCTGGGCGACGCCCAACACGCGGCGAATGACCTCGACGGCCGCATAGCTGGCGATCAGCGAAGAGTCGAGGGTTTCACTCCGCGGCTCACGCAAGAAGGTTTCGACGATCATCCGGTCCTGACCTGCCATGAACAGATGTCCGAGCGCGACACCAACGTCGAACTCCGGCTCACCGAAAAACCCAAACTCGGGATCGATGACCCGGACGCCGTTGCCTGTGCGCAACCAGCTACCCGGAAAGTAGTCACCGTGAAGCAGAACGTTCCCGTCTCGCAGGTAGCGTCGACGAATCACCTCGACCCGCTCGCGCAACGCGACGTCACTGCGAAGAGTCGCGGCTGCCTGGGACAGTCCAGGCTCCAGCTCGTCGAGAGAGACGCCGTTGTCTTCGACGAACGGCACGACAAAAATGTGCTCCGCATTGAGCGCCCGCATCTCGCGATTTGCCAGGCTCAGAGACCTCGCGTCCGACACCGCAGACTCTTGGATCGATGACTCTTGGATCGATGACTCTCGGATCGATGACTTCTGGATCGATTCGTGGAGCACCACGAGAAACTGCGCAAGCTCTTGGGCCTCGCCGACCGTGAGCCGGTCGCCCGCGTAGAGCGAAGTCAAGTCGTCAGCTTGCCCGAGGTCTTCCAGCACCAGAATTCGCGATGCCGCGTCACAGCCCAACAATCGGGGCATGTACGCAGCAACCTCAGGAACAGCAGCGACACACTCGTAGAAGTCGCGCTCGACCAGAGCCCTGTTCCAGGGTGCCTCGATCGTCGGGTACTTCTCCACCCAAGGTCGAGCCTGCTTGACGACGACGCTCCGCCGATCGCTCCTGGCTCGCAGGGTCAGGTTCATATTGCCCTCGCCCGCTCGCTCGCAGGACATCACGGTCTCACCCGATTCGAGCACTCCGAGTCTTCTCAGCACGTCCGCGACGACGTCGCAAGCGCCGACCTCCAGGAACGCGACCTCCGGATGTCGGCGGAGAAAGTCTTCATGTCCAGACATAGCACCTTCACTTGCCGTTCCCTCGGGCGCGGCGACGACGCGAGCGTACCCGATTGCAGGCCGGTTCAGGGCTTGCCCTTGGAGCCTGCTCTATCGATAATCCGTCAGCTCGGCGCAGGTGTGAAGCACGCTACTCACGGGCGCGTGCCCAAAACACCCGCCACCACCTTCGTCACCCTCGTCCTGTCATGAAGCCGCTACACATCGCCTCGTGGTCCGGCCCTCGCAACATCTCCACGGCGATGATGCGTTCCTGGGAGAACCGGGGAGACACATACGTCTGCGACGAGCCTCTCTACGCTCACTACCTGCTCGAGCATGGGCACGATCATCCCGGACGTCGAGAGATCGTCGACCACCACGAGTCGAATGCTGAGAAGGTCATCACCTGGCTGACCGGCGAGATCCCGAACGGCCACTCCATCTGGTACCAGAAGCAGATGGCCCATCATCTGATCGACGACGTCCCCCGCGACTGGCTCAAGGGGGTCACCAACATCTTCTTGATCCGTGAGCCGGGCGAAATGATCACCTCCCTCATGCAGATCCTGCCGGAGCCTCGGCTCCTCGACACGGGGCTGCCTCAGCAGGTCGAGATCTTCGACAGAGTCCGGAAGACCCAGAGCCACGTTCCGCCAGTCATCGACGCTCGTGACGTCCTTCTAGACCCAGACCGAATGCTGAGACTGCTGTGCGACCGACTGGGAGTCCAGTACTCCGAGCGCATGTTGTCGTGGCCTGCCGGTCGACGCGAAACAGACGGCGTTTGGGCGCAACACTGGTACTCTGCCGTCGAGCGCTCTACCGGCTTTCAGCCCTACAAGCGCAAAGACATCGACGTACCCGAGAAGCTCCAGCCTGTCCTGAACGAGGCGCAACACCTCTACGACAGCCTCTACAGCCAGCGACTCCACTAGCGGCGAC
This sequence comes from Thermoanaerobaculia bacterium, assembly GCA_028285365.1. Taxonomy (GTDB): domain Bacteria; phylum Acidobacteriota; class Thermoanaerobaculia; order Multivoradales; family Multivoraceae; genus JANQPS01. The sequence continues at coordinate 7,398 of JANQPS010000848.1, forward strand.
CTCGATCGACGACACTTCGTCCGATCCCTCGCTTACTGAGTCGGGACTCTGCGGCTGGCGGTGCGACATCAACGAGCCGAGCTAGCTGTCCAGCTTCTGTGACCCCAGTGCAGAGAGCGATCTCATGACCACGACGAGCCCCGACCTCCCGCCTTTTCGCGAAAGCGACCTCGAGGAGCGCTTCGTGCGCGGCCACGGTCCTGGCGGGCAGAACGTCAACAAGGTGGCGACGACGGTACAGCTGTGGTTCGACATCGGCGGATCGCAACTCGACGACGAGGTCAAGCAGCGACTCCGATCGATCGGCGGCAACCGAGTCGACCAGGAGGACCGACTCCTGATCAGAGCACGGCGCCACCGCACTCGCGAGCAGAACCGCCGAGAGGCGCGCGAACGCCTCGCCGCCTTGATCGAGCGCGCCAGCTCGCCGCCGAAGCAGCGCAGAAAGCGCCGTGGCCAGAGCCGCAAGGCCGCACGGGCCCGAATCGACGCCAAGCGACGTCGGGGAGCCCTCAAACGCGACCGGCGACGCATCGACGACTGAAACCGCGGGCGCCGACAGCGACCTTGGCCGTCTCGTCACCTCATCGAACCTGAGGCGCAACGCCTGGCAGCCTTGCGCCGAGAAGCCTGGTACATTCGCTCGCCCCGACCAGGAGATCCCGCATGCCGATCCTCTCAGGCTCAGCTAGCCTCACGCGCTTCAACGTCACGCCACCGGACGAACTCGACTTCGAATCCGAGGAGTTTCGCGAGCTCGCCCCCGGTTCCGAGGTGCGAGAGAGCATCGGCTTCTTGCCTTTCGAGCCGGGAGCCGACTACCAGATCGGCGTGAACCGCTGGGCCTTTCGCGTGCGCATCGACCGGCTCGTCACGGACGCAACCCTGGTTCGCGAGCGCCTCGCTGATCTCCTTCGTGTCGAGGCCGAGCAGAGCGGCGGCCGGATCTCGGCAGCAAAGCGCAAGGAGCTCAAGAATCTGGCACAAGAAGAGCTCCTGCACAAAGCCCGCACGGTGTCCAACATCACCGAATGCGTGATCGACGGATCCGTTCTCCACATCGCTACGACGGCCAACAACACCCTTGGCAAGATCGTGCTGCTGCTACGCAAGCTCGGGGTGATCGCCAGCTTCAAGACACCCTGGATCGACCTGGGAGAAGACGATGCCGAGAGTGAGATCATGGAGGTCTACGGCCCCGATCAGTCGATGCACGGATCGAGCTTCCTCAAAGGCCTGATCGGCGACGACGACGTGATGATCGAGCCGGTCGAGGGCTGGGCCAAACTGGCCACCCACAACGCGAGAATTGCGATCAGCGGCAAGGTGCTGAACGATGTCGTGGGTTATGTCGAAGACGGCGCAGAGCTCCTGGCAGCCAAGCTGATCTCAGCAGACCTCGTGTTCAAGCTCGACGCACTCAGCTTCAGGGTGAGTGGTCTCTCGCTGCGTCGACCAGCCATGGGCCACTGGACCGAGCGGCTCGACGAACGCCTCGAGCAGATCGACTCCATGTGGGAACTGCTCGACACCAAGTACAGCGAGCTGCGCCGCCCCAAGCGTCGCGGACGCATTCTCACTTCGAATCCTCCCGCCGACGGCAACCGACCCGACGACACGCCGGAAGACGACAACGTCGTCGCGTTCGACACCGGTCGCCACGGCCCCTCCTGAGTCCACCTCACCGCTCTCGACAGAGCTCACGTCTGGTCACGTATGGAGCGGGGCGCCAGTTCGCGAGCGCCGTTCCCGACTGGTGTCGATCTGATGTCGAGATGATGTCGAGGTGGTGTCGAGCTGCCGACTGACATTTGTCACCTGCTTTGGTGACGGCTTGCACTACGGTCGGCTGGGCCGGATCGCGACAATGATCCCAACACTGGGCCAGGTCACTCGACCCTCTCACTGGAGTCGAGGCCACCCACCCCCGGGCAGACGCTGCGGGGGAACCCAAACGAGTGATGGGAGACCCCATGCGACTGATCACCCAACCAGCGGCCGCGCCGGTGGAACTGACCGGCGTGTCGAAGCGATACGAAAAGGTCACGGCTCTCGACAGCCTCGATCTCACGATCGAGGCCGGGAAGGTCACCTCGGTCCTCGGACCCAACGGCGCCGGCAAGACCACGGCCATCAAGCTGATGCTCGGAATCTTGCGCCCAGACGCTGGCAGCGTTCAACTGTTCGGGCTGCCTCCAACGTCCAGGTCCGCTCGAACCCGTACCGGCGCCATGATGCAGATCTCTGCGCTCCCGGCGACGCTCACCGTCATCGAGCTGATCGACCTGTTTCGCACCTACTATGCCCAACCTCTCGAGCGTTCCGAGCTCGTCGAGATCGCGGGACTGCAAGACCTCGAGCGCCGGCTCTACGGCAAGCTCTCGGGTGGTCAGAAGCAGCGCCTGGCCTTTGCGCTGTCCATCTGCGGAAATCCAGATCTCCTCTTCATGGACGAACCCACGGTAGGGCTCGACGTGGAGACACGGCGCTCCTTCTGGCAGTCGATCCGATCGCTCGCGCAGCGAGGCAAATCCATCGTCCTCACGACCCACTATCTCGAGGAGGCTGATGCCCTATCGGATCGCATCGTCGTACTGCACCACGGCGCCATTCGAGCCGACGGCACGCCCCACCAGATCAAGTCGGAGGCCTCGTCACGAAGGATCCGATGCGTCACGCTGGTCCGTCCGGACGAGGTCCTTGCGCTCGAGGGCGTGCGCTCCGCTCGATTCGATCGAGCCGTCCTCGAGATCCTGTGCAGCGACGCCGAAAGCGTCGTGCGAACGCTCTTGGACCGAGATCCCGGTCTGCGCGACCTCGAAATCGGCGGTGCCGGAATCGAAGACGCCTTCATGAGTCTCACCAGCGACGACACCGTCAACCAGAACAACTCGACGCGTCAACAGGAGGTGGCCTGATGATCGCCGCAACCGACGACCTCCAAAGCACACGCTTCTCTCTAGGCCAAACGGCGGCCATCTACCTTGCAGAAACTCGCTGCGAGCTGCTCAAAGTCCTACGGATGCCGTCCTACTCGATCCCCACTCTCGCCTTCCCGGCCATGTTCTATCTGCTCTTCGGCGTCGTCATGGGCAAGGCGACTGTCGGCGCCGGCTCCGACCTGGCGACCTACCTGCTCGCGACCTACGGCGCCTTCGGTGTCATCGGCGCGGCACTCTTCAACTTCGGAGTGTCGGTCGCTATCGAGCGTGGTCAAGGGTGGATGCTGCTCAAGAAGGCGAGCCCCATGCCGGTGGGCGCCTACTTTGCGGCCAAGATGATCGTCTCGCTGATCTTCAGCCTCATCGTCATCCTCCTCCTGCAGACCCTGGGTCTGACCCTTGGCGGAGTCACCGAAGGTCTGTCGGTACTGGCGTCGATGACCGTCATCCTGGTGCTCGGCGCGATCCCGTTCTGCGCAATGGGACTGTTGATCGGCTACGCGGCGGGCCCCAACTCGGCTCCGGCCATCGTGAACATCATCTATCTGCCCATGGCCTTCGCCTCGGGTCTGTGGATTCCGATCAACGCCCTACCAGATCTCATGGGCCGTATTGCACGCTTTCTTCCCGCCTACCACCTTGGCCAGCTTGGTCTCAAGCCTCTCGGTGCCGACATCGGTGATCCTGTCTGGCAGCACGTCGTCTACCTGACCCTCTTCACTGTCGTCTGCCTGACCGGAGCTGTCCTCGCCTATCGCCTGGACGAAGACAAGACCTACGGTTGAGTTGCATCACCAACGTCCCACCCTGCCAAGATCGGCAGGATCGTCTTTCCAACCAGACCACACGCCAGACATGAGCCCGACCATGAGAGCCTCCCCGACCATGAGCACGACACCTTCTTCCCGTCTCCGTTCCCGGGGCGCCAACTCTCTGGCCAGGGGTCTGCTCGCCTTCGGCGTCGCCATCCTGGCTTTCTGGGGGCCCGCAAAGCTCGGTGCTCAGGACCCCGCCACTGCGATCGTCGACGCGCGTGTCTTCGACGGAGACTCCGTGATCCCAAAAGCCACGGTGCTCTTCGAAGACGGCAAGATCACGGCGGTGGCTCCGACGATCGACCTGCCCGAAGGGACGCGGATCATCGACGGATCCGGTAAAACCTTGCTCCCAGGGTTCATCGACGGACACGTCCACGCCTTCGGGCTCTCTCTGCAGCAGGCACTCAACTTCGGTGTGACGACCGTCTTGGACATGTTCACCAATCCGGGTTTCGCCAAGGCGATGCGGGCTCAGCAGGCAGCCGGTCTCGCCGTCGAACGTGCCGACCTCTTTTCCACCGGTTATCTCACGACCGCCGAAGGTGGACATGGGACTCAGTTCGGAATGCCGGTGCCTACTCTCGACCGCGTCGAAGACGCCGCCACCTTCATCAAAGAACGCGTCACCGACGGCGCCGACTTCATCAAGCTGATCTACGAAGACGGGACCGTGGTCGGCCGCAAGATCCCGACCCTCGACCTCGAGACGTTGACGGCCGCGATCGCGGCGGCTCACGAGCTCGGCAAGTTGGCCGTGGTCCACGTCAGCACGTGGCCGAAGGCCATGGAGGCGATCGAAGCGGGTGCAGACGGCCTCGTCCACATCCACTACGACCAGGAATCGCTCGACGCCGAACATGACGCCAAGCTGGTCGAGCTCGCCAAGCGCAAAGGCGTGTTCATCGTGCCGACGCTCAGCGTCCTCCAGCCGATGAACGGGGTGGACCAGGGCGTCAGAATCGCGGAGCGAGACGACGTGGCGCGTTTCCTGCCGTCAGATCTCGTGGCCGGCCTGAAGCGCCGAT